>JAUHZL010000133.1 GCA_030425945.1 Alphaproteobacteria bacterium
AGACGCGGCGCGGCTTTCCGCGATGGGCGTGGCAAAAGTCTATACGCCCAAGGATTTCGAGCTGAACCGGATCATGCAGGATATCGTGACCCTCGCCGATCCCGAGCCGATTGCCGCCGAGTAAGCCGCTTTTCTGCCATCTTTCGGGAAACGGGACGCAATTGCGTCCCGTTATCTTTTGGCGTATTTCTGATTCGTGCGCGAAACTTGCAAAGGACAAACCCCATGGCACTCGATCTCGACAAAATGTCGGAAGCCGAGCTGAAGCAACTTCAGAAAGACGTGGAAAAGGCGCTTGTGACCTTCGAAACCCGAAAGAAGGCCGAAGCCCGCAAAGCGCTCGAGGCGCTCGCCGAAGAGCACGGCTTTTCCCTGAAGGACCTCGTGGACGGAAAGGCCAGCAAAGGCGGGGCGGGCAAGGGCAAGGGCGTTCCGAAATACGCGAACCCCGCTGACCCGTGGCAGACCTGGACCGGCAAGGGCCGCCAGCCCGTCTGGTACAAGGAAGCTGTCGAAGCCGGTGCGGACCCCTCCAGCCTCGAGATCTGAGGGGCCGGCACCCCGACCGTGACGAACGCTCCCCCTGCCTTGCACCCGGCGGGGGGAACGTGTTTTCTGGGACCCTGATCACAGGGGCCGGAGCGCCTCGCCTTCCGACAGGATCCCAAGATGACCATTCATATCGGTGCCGCACCCGGCGACATCGCCGAAACCGTGCTGATGCCCGGCGACCCGCTGCGGGCACGGTGGGCGGCGGAAACCTTTCTCGACAACCCGGTCTGCGTGAACGAAACGCGCGGCATGCTCGGCTATACCGGGACATGGCGCGGGAACCGCGTCACGATCCACGGCTCCGGCATGGGAATGCCGTCCCTGTCGATCTACGCGAATGAATTGATTCGAGATTTCGGGGCAAAGACGCTCATTCGGATCGGCTCTGCCGGTGGGATGCAGCCGCATGTAAAGCTGCGGGACGTGGTTCTGGCAATGACCTCGTCGACGATGTCGACCCCGTCGAAAGGCTTCTTCCGCGAACTGAATTACGCGCCCTGCGCCGATTTCAACCTGTTGCAATCGGCCTTTGCCGCGGCGCAGAAAAAGGGCGTCGCCACCCATGTCGGGGGCATTTATTCGTCGGACGTCTTCTACGACGAACGCCCCGACCTGAACGAGCAGATGACCCGGCACGGCATCCTCGCCGTCGAAATGGAAGCCGCGGAACTCTATACGGTGGCAGCGCGCTATCAGTGCCGGGCGCTGGCCGTGCTCACGATTTCCGACCACCTGCAAACCGGCGAGGCGCTTCCGAGCGCAGACCGGCAATCGAGTTTCGGCGACATGGTCGAGATTGCACTGGAGGCCGCCTTCGCATGACGCTGACACCGATCACGATGAAACGTCCGCTCTGCGGGCGGCAGGTCGGGGCCATCGGCCTCGGCTGCATGAGCTTCGGCGGCATCTACGGCAGCACCACGCGGGACGAGAGCCTCGCCTGCCTCAGTGCCGCGCACGACCTGGGCATGGACCATCTCGACGTGGCCGAGATCTACGGGATGGGCCTGTCGGAAGACATCATCGGCGAGTGGCTGCGCCGCACCAACGCGCCGGTGACGCTGGCCACCAAGGCCGGCATCTATCCGCATCCCAGCCGGGACTTCCGCAATGACGAGGCCAGCCTGCGCGCATCGCTCGAGGGCTCGCTGAAGCGGCTGGGGCGCGACCATGTCGAGCTGTTCTACATCCACCGCCGGGACCAGCGCATCCCGGTCGAAGACGTGATGGGCACGCTCGGCAAGTTCATCGACGAGGGCAAGATCGGCGCCATCGGCCTCAGCGAGGTGGCGCCCTCCACCATCCGGCGCGCCCATGGGGCGCACCCGGTCGCGGCGGTGCAGTCGGAATACTCGCTCTGGACCCGGCAGCCCGAACTCGGCGTGCTGCAGACCTGCCGCGAGCTGGGCATCACCTTCGTCGCCTTCTCGCCGGTCGGGCGCGGCATCTTCGCGGACACCTTCCCGAAGCGCGAGGACTTCCCGGAAGGCGACTTCCGCACCGCCAATCCCCGGTTCATGGAACCGAACTACGCGGCGAACCGGGCGGTCATCGCGGGCTTCCAGGACTTCTGCCGTGCGCGCGGGTGGTCGACGGCCGCCGCCGCCATCGCGTGGACGCTCGACCAGGGCGACGACATCCTGCCGATCCCCGGCACCCGCACCGCGAAGAACCTGGCGGACTGTGCGCAGGCCGACCGTATCCGCTTCACCGACGAGGACCGGGCAGAGATTGCCCGGCTGCTCCCCGTCGGGTTCGCGCACGGCGATCGCTACTCCGACGTTCAGATCGTCGGGGTCGAGCGCTACTGCTGACGCTTACGCAGCCTTCCGCTGCCGGGGCGGACCCCGGCGGCGGTTGCGCTGCGGACGCCGGGCGCCGCCGCGCTTGTCCTCTTCCGCGACGTGGCCCATCCAGGGCGTCCCGCCCGCGACGTGCAGGCGCTGACCCAGCACCTTCTCGATCGCGCGCAGTTCCTTGACCTCGTCCTGACCGCAGAAGGCGACGGCCTTGCCGTCCGCTCCGGCGCGGGCCGTGCGGCCGATCCGGTGGACATACGTCTCGGGCACGTTCGGCAGGTCGAAGTTGTAGACGACGCGCACCTCCGGAATGTCGATGCCGCGCGCGGCCACGTCGGTGGCGACCAGCACGGTCAGCTTGCCCTCCCGGAAGCCGTCGAGCGCGCGGTCGCGCTGGCCCTGGCTCTTGTTGCCGTGGATCGAGCCCGCATCGAAACCGGCGGCCGTCAGCGACTTCATCAGCCGCTCGGCCCCGTGCTTGGTGCGCGAGAACACGATGGCCCGCTCGCCGCGATGGGCCGCCAGCATGGTCTTCAGCAGACCGACCTTCTCGCCCTTGTCGACGAAATGCAGCTCCTGCGTGACCTTGTCGGCGGTCTTGCCGGGCGGGGCCGCCTGCACGCGGACCGGGTCGGTCAGATAGGCGTCGGCGATCTCGGCCATCAGTTTCGGCATGGTGGCCGAGAACAGCAGCGTCTGGCGCTCGGTCGGCAGCAGCTTCACGATCTGGCGCAGGGCGTGGATGAAGCCCATGTCCAGCATCTGGTCGGCTTCGTCCAGAACGAGGTGCCGGGTCTCCGACAGCGTGACCGCGCGGCGGTCGAGCAGGTCGATCAGGCGGCCGGGCGTCGCCACGAGGATATCGGTGCCGCGCAGCAGACGGCTGGCCTGCGCGTTCAGCGAGGCGCCGCCGACCACCATCGCGACCTTCAGGTGCGACTTGCCGATGAAGCTCTGAAGCGCCTCGGTGATCTGCCGCGCCAGCTCGCGGGTGGGCGCGAGGATCAGCGCGCGGGCCGACTTCGGCGCGGGTTTCTCGCCGACCGAGTTCAGCATCTGGATCAGCGGCAGGCCGAAGGCCGCCGTCTTGCCGGTGCCGGTCTGCGCGAGACCCATCAGATCGCGGCCTTCCAGCACGCGGGGGATCGCCTTGGACTGGATCGGCGTCGGGTCGGTCAGGCCGATCTCGGCCAGACGGGCGGCGAGACGGTCGCTGAGACCGAGTTCTGCAAAGTAGTTCAAATCATTTCCTTTCCGGGTGCCCTCAGGCGACCCCGGTCTTTCGGGCCCAGGGGCCCGGCGCTCTCGTCACGCGAAACGGCACGTCGGCGCGCCACACCACGTGACGCACCCCGTTCGCGTTGGACCCCGCGCGTGACATCGGATTCCGGTGGCCCGTGACGCCGGGCCGGGCGGACCGCAGGGCGGTCGGAAAACTCGTCCGCGACGCACATGCGTCGGGTCCGATCACGCGTCGGACAGTCGAGCCATGCGGGGCAAGTGGACGCTCGCGCGCCGCAAGTCAATCCCCGTGTTGCCGATCATAGCCGTTCGGCGCGGGCGAAACCCACCCCGCGGGCGGCTCCGGCGGCACGAAGACCTCGACGCGCAAGGGATAACAGGCCGCGGCGTCACTGGAATGCTCGGCCGAGCAATCCCCGCCCGGACAGGCCGACAGCGCGCCCAGCAGGTCGATCTCGGCGAAGAACTCGAGGTGGTCGCCGGGCCGGACCGGGCTGGCCTTCATGAAGTACTGCCCCGTGTCGCGGGTGAAGCCGGTGCACATGAAGACGTTCAGCACGTCGTGGACATGGGCCTCGGCCTCGGTCCGGGGCAGACCCGTGGCCTCGGCCAGCGCCCGGGTCAGGTTCGAGTGGCAGCAGTAATGGTAGGTGCCGCCCGACAGCAGCTTGTGGGTGTAGGGATCGCAGCGGGTGCCGATCACGTCATGCACCGACCCGCCGTAGGCATCGATCCCGTACCAGTCGAGCGTGTCGGCCACGATGGTCGCCATCGGGCGCAGGTAGGGAAAACAGGACCACATCCGGTCGCCCGTGCTCAGGTGGGTGCCGTGCAGCGCCCGGGTCTTGCCCGAGAAGAACCGCTCGGCAAGGTTCCCCTTCGCCCACAGGTTCAGGTCCCCGACCTGCGGGCCATCCACGCTGGTGATCCGGAAGAATCCGCCCGCCGGCACCTCGAACGCCGCCGCCTCGCGCGGGGCCGCGACAACCTCCGCCACCTTCACCGCGGACGCCCGGGCGGCGCGGTAGGCCGCCAGATCGGGCACCGGCAACGTGTCGTCCGGGTAGCAGATGACAGGTGCTACGGCGCGGCGGGCCTCGGCATCAGCGGGGGGCGGGGTCGGCATCGTCGCTCTCCTTGTCCTCGCCCGACGAGAACCAGCCCGTGCCCTTCTCGCGCGGCGGGCCATACCAGTCCTCGTTGCGGGTCAGGTACATCGTGCCCGCCAGCGCCGCGAAGGCAAGCGTCGCCCCGGCCAGAAGCGCGTAGTCGGCCGAGCGCAGGATCAGGTAGAGCACGCCGTAGGTCAGCAGCAGCATCACTGCCAGCACCGCCGTCCGCCGCCCCAGCTTCAGCCCCAGCGCGCCGAACATCGTCAGCAGCGCCACCGTCGCCCCGGCGCTGAGGGCATAGGCCGCGCCGAAGCCGATCTGTTCGGCATAGGCCACCATCAGCAGGACGAAGATCGACTGCGCCAGCCCGATGAGGATGTATTGCACCGGGTGGGTCGGACGCCGGGTGCGGTTCTCGATCAGCAGCACCGTCAGGAAGGTCAGCGCGATGAACAGGACCCCGTAGCGGGCGGCGCGATAGGCCTTCTGGTAGAAGTCGTTCGGCTGGAAGAACCGGACCCCGAAGGCCGTATCGCTGCGGGCGATGCCGTCGAAGTCTTCGCGCGACACCTGCGGCAGGGCGCGGGCGAGATGCGGGATGGTCCAGATCGCCTCGAACCCGTCCTCCGCGATGTCCGAGCCATCGGGCAGGAACGCCCCGAAGAAGCTCGGGTGCGGCCAGTCGCTGGCGATCGTCACCCGGCTGTCGCGCCCGACCGGGGTCAGGCGCAGCTCTTCCGCGCCGTTCAGACCCAGCCGCAGTTCATAGGCGTCCGCCCCGCGCGGATCGCCCAGCACCGCGAGGATGCCGCCGGTGCGCCCGCCGCCCGACAGCGGCTCTAAACCTTTCTCGACGCCGTCCACCGTCAGGACGGCCTCGCCCCTGAGCGCCCGGTTCGCGGTCAGGCTGAGCCGCAGCCACGCCTGATCCCAGACCGCACGCTCGCCGTCCGCCAGCCAGCCGGCGGCGGTCGAGGTGTCGAAGCCGAAGCGCAGCACGGCCGTGGCGGTGTAGACCGGCACCTGGAAGATGCCGCGGCTGCGGACCTCGGTCGCGGTATCCACCTCCGCCGCGAACCCCTCGGGCAGGATGTAGATCGACGGTTTCTGCCGGATCTCGGTGACCTCGTAGGTCTCCTGCCGGACCTGCCCGGTCACGGGGTCGGTCACGTCGCGGCTTTCGGTACGGGTCACCGGCCCCTTGACCGGGATCACCAGCACGGGACCCGACAACAGCTGCGGCCCGCCCCATTCCTCGCCGACCTCGCTGACCGCCTGCCGCGAATAATTGGCGCGGCTGTCGATCACCGCGCCCACGAAGAAGAGCGGGATGAACATCAGCAGGACCAGCAGGCCCACAACCAGGAATCTCACGCCCGCCGACCGCATGTGCCATCCTCCCGCCCGCGCCGATATCCAAAGGCATAGCGCAAAGCGGTGCCGCGCGACACGTCAGGTTTTCCGGACCCCGAACGCAAACGGGCCCGGCACTGTGCCGAGCCCGTCGCCTGTGCACCCTGTCCCGGCGCCGTCAGATCACGACGACATCGAGCGGAGGGAAGCCGTTGAACCCGACCGAGGCATAGGTCGAGGTATAGGCACCGCAGTTGCGGATGATGAACCGGTCACCGGCGCGCAGGCCTTCCGGCAGTTGCACCGGGCGCTTCTCGTAGAGCACGTCGGCGCTGTCGCAGGACGGACCGGCGAGGATGCAGGGGCCCATCGCCTCGTGGTCGCGGTCAGTGGTGAACTGGTAGCGGATCGCCTCGTCCATCGTCTCGGCCAGACCCGAGAACTTGCCGATGTCGAGGTAGACCCAGCGGTGAATGTCGTTCTCCGACTTGCGCGACACCAGCAGAACCTCGGCGGCGATCATGCCGGCCTCGGCGACGAGACCCCGGCCCGGCTCGGCCATGACATGCGGCACGTCGCCGAAACGGGCGCGCACCAGCTCCATGACGCGGGCGGCATAGGCGGTCGGGGCTTCGATCTCTTCGCCGTAGAAGGCCGGGAACCCGCCGCCGATGTTCAGCAGGGTCAGGCCGTGACCGACGTCCTGCGCGGCATGCCAGACGGCCGCGACCTGATCGAGGGTCGCGGTCCACATGTCGGCGCGCCGGGTCTGGCTGCCGACGTGGAACGAGAAGCCGACCGGGTCGAGGCCCAGCGCCTTGGCATGGTCGAGCAGCGACAGCGCCTTGTCGCGCGCGCAGCCGAACTTGCGGCTCAGCGGCCAGTCGGCTTCCGACGCGTCGACGATCAGGCGGATGTAGACCTGCACGCCCGGCGCGTGGAGGGCGATCTTCTCGAGCTCTTCCTCGGCATCCGCGGCGAACAGGGTGATCCCCGCGTTGTAGGCGAAGACGATGTCCGAGACCTTCTTGACCGTGTTGCCGAACGAGACGTGGTCGGCATGCGCGCCGAGGCTCAGGCACAGCTCGATCTCGGCGCGGCTGGCGGCATCGAAGTGCGAGCCCCGGTTCACGAGGGTCTCGATGATCGCGCGATCCGGGTTCGCCTTGACCGCATAGTGGATACGGGCGTGGCCGAGGCCAGCGGCCAGCGCGTCGTACTGACGGGCCACAACCTCGGTGTCGAGCACGAGGGTGGGACGGTCGAAGGACGACCGGCGGATGAAGCTCTCGATGCGGGAGACAGCAGACAGGTCTTCGCGGCCAGCGAGGCCGTTCACGTAGGCGTTCATGGTCATCTCCAATAGACCCGGGCCCCGGAGGTCCCGACCAGTACCAAGGGAGACGTTACCGTCGCTACGTAAACACGGGTGGATGTCCCACCGGCCAGAGGCGCGTGCGTTGGCGTCTATGGGCGCGCATGTGGGACTTTTCACTGAATCGCGCAAGGAATTTTTT
>JAUHZL010000134.1 GCA_030425945.1 Alphaproteobacteria bacterium
CCCTGCGGCCCGGCGCGCGACGCAGTCCGCGCATCCGGTTCCGGGGCTTCACCCACCTGCCCGTGGCGCTGGCGCGCCCGACCGAGAGGACCTGACCCATGACCGTTCATCCCGTCTCCAGCTTCGTGACCGGCCGCTGGCTGCCCCCCGGCGCGGGCGCGCGTCCCATCGCCAGCGCGATCAGCGGCGCGATCATCGCCGAGGCCGGGAACGACGCGCTCGACACCGCCGCGATGCTGGACTTCGCCCGCACGCGCGGCGGCCCGGCCCTGCGCGCGATGACCTTCCACGACCGCGCCCGGATGCTGAAAGCGCTGGCCCAGCACCTGAACGCGCACAAGCAGGTGCTCTACGATCTCAGCTTCGACACCGGCGCGACCCGGACCGACACCATGATCGACGTGGACGGCGGGATCGGGACGCTCTTCGTCTATGCCTCGAAGGGCCGCCGCGAGATGCCGGACGGCCATGTCTACGTCGATGGCGCGCCCGAGGTGCTCAGCCGCGACGGCAGCTTCCTCGGGCTGCACGTCTGCACCCCGTTGCAGGGCGTGGCGGTCCATATCAACGCCTACAACTTCCCGGTCTGGGGGATGCTGGAAAAGCTCGCGCCCACCCTGCTGGCGGGCGTGCCCGCCGTGGTGAAACCGGCGACCCAGACCTGCTACGTCACCGAGGCCTGCGTGCGCCTGATGACCGACAGCGGCCTTCTGCCCGAGGGCGCGGTGCAGCTGGTGGCCGGGGGCCTCGGCGACACGCTCGACCAGCTGACGATGCAGGACGCGGTCGGCTTCACCGGCTCGGCCGACACCGCGCTGATGCTGCGGTCGCGCCCCTCGATCCTGCGGCAGGGCATCCGCTTCGTCGCCGAACAGGACAGTCTGAACGCCTCGGTCCTCGGGCCGGATGCCGCGCCCGACAGCCCGGAGTTCGACCTCTTCATCAAGGAAGTCGCCCGCGAGATCACCACCAAGGCGGGCCAGAAATGCACTGCCGTGCGCCGGGTGCTGGTGCCCGAGGCGCATGTCGAGCCGGTGATCGCCGCGCTGTCGGCCCGGCTGGCCAGGACCCCGATCGGCGACCCGCGCGACGAGGCCACGCGGATGGGCGCGCTGGTCAGCCGCGCCCAGCGCCGCGACGTGCTGGAGAAGGCCGCGATCATCGGCGCCGAGGCGACGCGGGTCTACGGCGACCCCGACGCCTGGGCCGAGGACGCGGGCGCCTACTGCTCGCCGCTGCTGTTCCACTGCGAAACCCCCGACACCGCGACCCGCGTCCACGACACCGAGGCCTTCGGCCCGGTCTCGACCGTGATGGGCTACCGCGACCTCGACCACGGGCTGGCGCTGGCGAACCGGGGCGAGGGCAGCCTCGTCGCGTCGGTCTTCACCCATGACCCGGAGGTGGCGCGCGCCGCCGTGCTGGGCTCGGGCGCGTTCCACGGGCGGCTCTACATCTCGAACCGCGACACCGCGAAGGGCGCGACCGGGCACGGCGCGCCGATGCCGCACATGGTCCACGGCGGGCCGGGCCGCGCGGGCGGGGGCGAGGAACTGGGCGGCATCCGGGGCGTGATGCACTACATGCAGCGCACCGCCGTGCAGGGCAGCGCGGACATCCTGTCGGGGATCACCGGGACCTGGGTGCCGGGGGCCGCGACCACCGCGCCCGGGCGGCACCTCTTCCGCCACCGCTTCGGCGAGATCGCCCCGGGCATGAGCCTGACCACGCCCGACCGCGAGATCACGCTGGCCGATATCGAGCACTTCGCCCATTTCACCGGCGACACCTTCTACGCCCACATGGACGAGGCCGCCGCCGCGCGGAACCCGTTCTTCCCGGGCCGGGTGGCGCATGGCTACCTGCTGCTCAGCTTCGCGGCTGGGCTGTTCGTGGACCCGGACGAGGGGCCGGTGCTGGCCAATACCGGGATCGAGGCGCTCGGCTTCCAGAAACCCGTGGTCCCCGGCGACCGGCTGAAGGTGCGGCTGACGGCGAAGCAGAAGACCCTGCGCACCGCCGAGTACGGCGAGGTGCGCTGGCACGCGACGCTGCTGAACCAGGACGACGAGCAGGTGGCCGAGTACACGCTGCTGACCATGGTCGCCGTCTGACGCGCACGCCCCGCCCCGGCGCGGCGGCCTGTCGGGGCACCGCGTCGGGTCACTGTCGCTCGCGGGGGGCCCCTCGGCGGGGCGGGAAACAAGGGGAAGCGGCGCCGCTTCGCGCGGTGCGGTCCCGATGCGCCGGGCGTCTGGAAGCCACCCTGGCGCCTGTCCTCGGCCGGTTGCCCGGCCTCGTTGCCAGCGATGCGGACCCGGGATGACCCCCCGGGGGAAGCACCTGTGTGCGGGAACTTGCCAAAGGTCCCCGCGTGATCGATCGGGAGCGGGTGTAGCCCGGAGACGGTTAACGGTGCGTGACAGCACCGTGCGCTGCCTTGTATCAAGCGCCATGCCGAGCGGACCGCACACCCCCCAAGCCATCGACCTGCTCCTGATGGGCGAGACGCCCCGCGTCTGGTCCTTCGTCGTGTCGCTCTTCGGCGACCTCGCGCAGGGGCCGGGCGAAAGCCTGTCGGGCGTGGTGCTGACCCGCCTCGCCGCCGGGGCCGGGGTCAAGCCCGAAGCGATGCGCGTCGCGCTGCACCGGCTCAAGCGCGACGGCTGGCTGGTCAGCGCGCGGGCCGGGCGCCTCAGCCACTACCGCCTCAGCGAGACCGGGCGCGCGCAATCCGCCGCTGCCACCCCGCGCATCTACGCGACCGAGGGCGTGCCGGGCGGCCTGTGGCACGTTCTGGTCGCGGGCGATGCCGCCGGCGCGGCGGTGCTGACCGACCTCGCGGCGGAAGGGGCCTATGTGCAGGCGGGACCGATGGTGCTGGCCGGACCCGGCCCCGCGCCCGACACCGGCGGCGTGCTGCTGGCGGTCGAGGGACAGGCCACCGCCCTGCCCGACTGGCTGCGCGACCTCGTCTGTCCGCCCGACCTCGTGGCCGCCTGCGCCCGGCTGACCGCGGCCCTGACGGCGGCCGAGGCGCTGCTGCCCGGCGAGACCGGCCCGCTCGACCGGGCGATCCTGCGCGGGCTGGCGGTGCACGGCTGGCGGCGGCTCCTGCTGCGCACGCCCGCCCTGCCCGACGCGGCCTTTCCCGACAGCTGGCAGGGCCCCGCAGCCCGCGCCGCGCTCGCCCGCCTGCTGGCCCGCCTGCCCCGCCCCGACCTGGCCGAGGTCGAGGCCGAGGCGCAGGGCTGACCCCTCAGTACAGCCCGTAATACTCGCGCTGCTCCCACTCCGACACGGTGTCGAGGTAGCGCGTCCACTCCGCCCGCTTCAGCGTGGCCAGCCAGCGGGGCACCTCCGGCCCCCAGGCCTGCGGCCAGAAGTCGGAGGCCTCGAACGCCTCCAGCGCCGCGCCCAGCGAGCGGGGCAGCAGCACCGCGTCGCTGCGGTAGGGGTCCTCGACCGGGGCGGGGGCGGCGAGGCCGCGCGCCACGCCGTCGCGCCCGGCGGCGATCTGGGCCGCGAAATAGAGGAACGGGTTGGCCGCCGGTTCGGCCACGCGGTTCTCGATCCGGCTGGCGCCATCGCCGGGGCTCATCAGCCCCCGGATCATCGCGCCCTTGTTGTCCCGGCCCCACTGGATGCGGTCGGGGGCCAGCTGGAACGGCTGGTAGCGCTTGTAGCCGTTCACCGTGGGCGTCGAGATCAGGCAGGTCTCGGCGGCGCGCGCCAGAAGGCCCGCGATCCAGCCCGAGGCGGTGCCGGTCAGCCCTTCGCCCCGGGGGGTGAACAGGTTCTCGCCGGTGTCGATGTCGCGCACCGACTGGTGCAGGTGCCAGCCCGAAGGCAGCACGTTCGGCAGCGCCGGGCGGCACATGAAGCTGGCGTGCAGGCCCATCCGGCGGCAGGTCTCGCGCGCGGCCCAGCGGAACAGCACCATGGTCTGCGCCTGCGTCATCGGGTCGGCGGGGTCGAAGGTGACCTCGGCCTGGCTGGGACCGAACTCGATCTCGACCGAGCGGACCGCCAGCCCCAGCGCCTGCGCGGCGCGGCGGATGGCGTCGAGCGCCGGTTCCATCTCGTCGTATCGCGTCTCGGTCAGGTACTGGTAGCCCTGCGCGTAGAGCGCGGTCTCGGGCGGCGCGCCGGGCAGGCCCGCGTCGGCGTGCGCGAGGCGCGGATCGGTGACGCGGTGGATGTGGAACTCGACCTCCAGCCCGAAGGTCGCCGCCATGCCCTGCCGGGCCAGCGCGGCGGTTTCCGAGGCCAGAAGCGACCGGGTGCAGAACGGCATCGCGCTGCCGTCCTTGTAGCGCAGGTCGCAGAGCATCCAGCCGGAATGCGGCGACCACGGCAGCACCCGGAAGGTGGCGGGGTCCGGGATCATCAGGATGTCGCCCGCGCCGTCGAGCAGGCCGCCGCCCACCCCCGGCCCGCCCTGCCAGACCGGGAAGACGGTGCGGTGCGAGGTGTCCTTGAGCAAAAGCGTCGAGGTCATCGCCAGCCCCGACCGGAACGCCGAGGCCAGCGCCCCCGCGGTCAGCGCCTTGCCGCGCAGGATGCCGTGCTGGTCGACGAAGGACAGCCGGACGGTTTCGAGCCCGCGCCGCTCGACCTCGGCCAGCACGTCCTCGGCGGCGGCAAGCCGCGCCGCGTCGTAGAGACCGAGACGGTCGGTCAGCCCCCCGGCGAGGCGCGTCATTCCGCCGCGACCCCGGTCCAGGCGCAGGGCGCGCGGCGGGCGGCGTCGGCCTCGCGCCACAGACGGTCCCAGTCCGCGCGCGGGCCGATGGCGTCGATGGCGACCGGGCCGGTGACCCCGGCAGCCGTCTCCCCGCGCAGCGGCAGCGCGTCGAGATCGCCCGCCTCCGCCGCGTCGATGGCGGCGCGCAGCTTGCGGCGGTAGGCGATGATCGCGACGTCGGTCTTGCCGAGATGCTCCTGCGTGCGGTCCTGGATCGCGCCCATGCTCTCGACCGCCCACTGGTCATGCACGTTGATGTCGAGGCCCATGCCCGTGTAGGTCTCGCGGGCCTGTTCCTCGGGGTCGTAGCCGTAGGCGTTGCGCTTGTTCTTGAGCGGCGCGTAGTCCGGCAGGCGGTGCTCCTTCAGCCGCTGCGCGCGCATCACCTCCTTGTTCACCGGCGCGCCGAAGCTGGTGAACATCGCGTACCAGTAGCACGACGTGTCATCGATCGGGACGTGCCACTGGGTGATCGTCATCTCGCGGCTCATCGGGATGCAGATCGCGGTCGGGAACACCTGGTTGGTGACGCGGACATGGCTGCGCCCGTCCTCCATGTGCCGCAGCGCGGTCAGGCGCAGCCCGTGCGGAGCCTCGTCCACCCGGATCTCGGGGCGCGGGTAGTCGCGCAGGAGCTTCGTCATAGGGATGTCGGTGGTGGCGGCCTTGTCGCGGAACTGCTTGCCGTAGCTGTCGGACGGGTCCTCGTCCTGCAGGAAGCGGTGCAGGAAGCTGGCATGCGCCGGGTCGATGCCGACCTCCATCGCCTGCAGCCAGTTGCACTCCCACAGCCCCTTGAAGGCGAAGACATGGGTGTCGGGCGCGGTGAAACAGTCGAAGGCCGGGAAGGGCGGCGGCGTGCCGGGGCCCATGTAGGTCCAGATGATGCCGTTCTTCTCGACCACCGGGTAGCTGCGGGCGCGGATCCGGTCGTGCATCCGGCTGCCCTCCGGCTCGCCCGGCTGCTCGACGCACTGCCCGGTGCGGTCGAAGTGCCAGCCGTGGAAGGGGCAGCGCAGGCCGTTGTCCTCGAGCCGCCCGAAGCACAGGTCCGCGCCCCGGTGCGGGCAGGCGCGCTGGATCAGGCCCAGCTTGCCCTCCTGGTCGCGGAAGAGCACCAGGTCCTCGCCCATCAGCCGCACCGGCGCCACCGGGCGCGGCCCCGCCAGCTCGTCGCTCAGCGCGGCGGGCGTCCAGTAGAGGCGCAGGACGGCCCCTGCCCCCGTGCCGCCCTCGACCCGCGTGATCCGGTCGTTCAGCTCTTGCGAGATCATGCTGTCCCCCGTTAGTCTGATGTTCGATTATCGCGCAGATGCGTCTTTATCCAACAGGCTGAGGCCCCCCGCCCATGCTGTCAAGTGCCTCCGCAAGTCCCTCCGGCATCGCGCCCGGCGACATGTCCCTGAGCTTCCTCAAGGGGCTGACGGTGCTGAAATGCTTCGACGCCGAGACGCCGCAGATGAGCATCCCCGATATCGCCCGGAAATCCGGCCTCGACCGCGCGGTGGTGCGGCGGCTGGTGCTGACGCTGGTGCATCTCGGCTACGTGCGGGCCGAGGGCAGCCGCTACGCGCTGACGCCGCGCATCCTCGTGCTGGCGGGCGGGTTCCTGCAGGGGCGGCGGATGGGACTGGCGGTGCAGCCGGTGCTCGACGCCTTCGCGGTGCAGATCGGGCGGCCGCTGGTGCTGGCGATGCGCGACGGGACCGATGCCGTGCTGGTGGCGCAGGCGCAGTCGCTGGCGGTGCCGCCGCGCCTCGGCTTCACGCTGGGCAGCCGGTTGCCGCTGGCGGAAAGCGCGCTGGGGCGGGCGCTGCTCGCGGGCGAGACGCCGGAGGCGGCCCGCGCGCTTTGCGCCGCGCTGGGGACCGGGGAGGAGGGATTGAGCGCGATCGACGCGGCGCGGACGCGCGGCATCGCCACCGCGACCGGGCTGGTCGAGGCAGGCGTCTTCGGGGCCGCCGCGACGGTCACGGGCGCGTCGGGCGACCTGGCGGCGGTCGGCTTCTCGGTCCATGCCTCCGAGGGCGCGCCCCCCGACCCCGCCCCGCTGCTGACCGCGGCGCGGGCGCTGGCGGCGCTGCTCTAGGCGCCCCCGGCGTCCTGCCGGGCGGCCGGGGGCCGCGGGCGGGAAGCGCGCGGGGGCAGGCGCGCCGCGCGGGCGGGACGCCGGTGCACGCGCGCTTGCCCCCCGCCGGGGACCGGGGAGGAGGGACGGAGAGCGGCCGACGGGGCGCTGCCGTCGGCGCCGCCGGCGTCATGCCGGGCCGCCGGGTTTCACGGGCGGGAAGCGCGCGGGGGCGGGCGGTCCTCGCGGGTGGGACGCCGGTGCACGCGCG
Organism: Alphaproteobacteria bacterium; assembly: GCA_030425945.1. Lineage (GTDB taxonomy): Bacteria > Pseudomonadota > Alphaproteobacteria > Rhodobacterales > Rhodobacteraceae > Dinoroseobacter. Next base: position 7,087 of record JAUHZL010000134.1, read on the forward strand.
CTTCGCCCCCGGCCCGCACGGAGCGCCCATCCCTTCACCACCTTGCGCAGCCGCGCGGCAGGACCTCGCCCCCGGGCGTCTCCGGTTGCGACACAAAGCGTTTCCGGCGCGGTCGCGGGTTGCGCGGGGCCGCCCGCCGGGCCTAGCCTTTCGGCGGGCAAGGGACGGGGGACCCCGGGGGAGGCGGACATGCATGGGACGTGGGAACCGCTGACCGTCGAGGAAGCCGCCGTCTTCTTCAACGAACAGAAGCTCTACTCGCGCGAGATCTACGATCCGGCCCGTACCAGCCTCGAGAAGGCCGCGCTCGACTTCGCACCCGGCTACTTCCTGATCCGCGCGATCTTCCGGCCGCAGGCGGTCCGCATCGGCGGCAAGGAGATGCGCTTCGAGAAACCCGCCCGCAGCTACCTGCTCTACAATCCCGAGGCGCGGATCTCGAAGGGCAAGATCATCCCGCTGAACAACGG
>JAUHZL010000135.1 GCA_030425945.1 Alphaproteobacteria bacterium
CCTGTGGCTGGGCTGGTTCGGCTTCAACGGCGGCTCGCAGCTGGCGATGGGCTCGATCGGTGACATGGCCGACGTCGGCCGGATCTTCGCCAACACCAACACGGCGGCTGCCGGCGGTGCCATCGCTGCGCTGATCCTCAGCCAGATCCTCTACAAGAAGCCGGACCTCACCATGGTGCTGAACGGCGCTCTGGCAGGCCTCGTGTCGATCACGGCCGAGCCGCTGACCCCGACCCTCGGCATGGCCACCATCATCGGTGCCATCGGCGGCGTGATCGTGGTCTTCGCGGTGCCGCTGCTCGACAAGCTGCGGATCGACGACGTCGTCGGCGCCATCCCGGTGCACCTGCTGGCCGGCATCTGGGGCACCATGGCGGTTCCGATCACCAACTCGGACGGCAGCTTCATGACCCAGCTGATCTCCATCGTGGTCGTCGGTGCCTTCGTGGTGGTCGTCGCGGCGGTGGTCTGGATCATCCTCCGCGTCGTGATGGGGCTGCGCGTCTCCGAAGAGGCCGAGATCATGGGTCTCGACATGGCGGAGATGGGCATGGAGGCCTATCCGGAATTCTCCAAAGGCTGACCTCCCTTCCTGTCAGCCGAACACTGGCCCCGGGCGACCTCGCCCGGGGCTTTTTGATGCGCGGCTCAGGTGGCGGGCGGCAACCCGGCGGCGGCGCGCAACTCGGCCATCTGGTCGGCCAGCGCCTTGAGCGACCGCTCGGCCAGCAGGCGCCCCTCCGCGTCGAACTCCTTCGCGGCCCCGGCCACCAGCACCTCGGATTGCAGCAGGTGCGTCTTGAACGGCGTCATCGCCAGCCGCAGGGCATAGTTGGCCCGCGCCCCGCCCGCGCGCCCGGCCGCGGCCGACATCAGCGCGACCGGCTTGCCTTTCCAAGGGCTTCCCTCGACCCGGCTGACCCAGTCGAGCGCGTTCTTCAGCACGCCCGACAGGCTCTGGTTATACTCGGGCGTCGAGATCACCACCGCATCCGCCGCGGCGATCTGGTCCGCGAGGCGCTGCACGCCGGGCGGGATCCCTTCGTTGTCCTCGATGTCGCCGTCATAGAGCGGCAGGCGCAAGTCGGCCTCGATGAAGGTGCCGGGCCGGAACAGGCGCGCGGCCTCGCGGATCAGCTTGCGATTGACGGACCCGGCACGCAGCGCACCGGAGAGGCCGAGAAGGACGGACGGCGAGGCGGATTCGGTCACGGGCAGGTCTCCTGAAGGCGTCCCGCCTAGGTAGCCGCTTCGCCCCGCGTTGCAACCGCCGGTCCGATCGGCGAGGGTCGGCACCGACAGCGGCACGGGAGACGGACATGCGTCACGGCGGACAGATTCTGGTGGACCAGCTGCGGCTGAACGGCGTGCGCCGGGTCTTCTCGGTGCCGGGCGAAAGCTTCCTCGCGGCGCTCGACGGCCTGCATGCCAGCGGGATCGAGAACATCGTCTGCCGCCAGGAAGGCGGCGCGGCGATGATGGCCGAGGCGCATGGGAAACTGACCGGCGCGCCCGGCGTCCTCTTCGTCACGCGCGGACCCGGGGCGACCAATGCCGCCAGCGGGCTGCACGTGGCCCGGCAGGACTCGACTCCGATGGTGGTCTTCGTCGGCCAGATCGCGCGCGGACACCGCGACCGGGAGGCCTTCCAGGAGCTCGACTACCGGGGCGTGTTCGGCGGCGTGGTGAAATGGGCGGCCGAGGTCGACCAGACAGAGCGGCTGCCGGAGTACATCTCGCGCGCCTTCCATGTCGCCATGTCCGGGCGGCCCGGCCCGGTGCTGCTGGCCCTGCCCGAGGACATGCTGAGCGCCCGCGCCGACGTGCCCGACATCCCGCCGCCCGCGCCGCGTGTCGTCGGGCCGGTGCAGGCGGCGGCGGACGCGGTGCTGGATCGCCTGCTGGCCGCCGAACGGCCGCTGGTCGTGGCGGGCGGCCCGCTCTGGTCGCAGCAGGCGGCGGACGATCTGCGCCACGTTGCCGAGGGGCTGGACCTGCCGGTCGCCGTCAGCTTCCGGCGGCAGGCGCACATGGATAACGCATCGCCGTGCTACGCGGGTGATCTTGGCGTCGGCGCGAACCCGCGCCTCGCCCTGCGCCTGCGCGAAGCGGATTGCGTGCTGGCCCTCGGGACACGGTTCGGCGACGTGGTCACGGGGGGCTACGAGTGGATCGACCCCGCCCGTCCCGGGATGACGTTCCTGCACGTCCACGCCGACCCGGACGAGCTCGGCCGCGTCTACCGGCCCGATCTCGCCGTGACCCTCGCGGCACCGGCCCTGCTGGCGGAACTCGCGCGCCGCCCGCTGGAGCGGCAGGCGAAATGGGCCGATTGGCGCCATGCCGCACGCGAGGACTACCACGCGTGGCAGGTCCCGAAGCCGACCCCGGGCGCCGTGCGGCTGGAACAGGTCGTCGGCCACCTCGCGGAGGTTCTGCCCGAGGACGCCATCGTCACCAACGGCGCGGGCAACTATGCGGCCTTCCTGCACCGCTACTACCGGTTCCGCCGCCACGGCACGCAACTGGCGCCGACGTCCGGCTCCATGGGCTACGGCTTCCCGGCCGCGATTGCCGCGTCCCTCGAACATCCGGATCGCGAGGTTGTCTGCCTCGCCGGGGACGGGTGCTTCCAGATGACGCTGAACGAGATGTCGACCGCGATCCAGCATGGCGCGACCCCGATCGTGATCGTCGCCAACAACGGGCGCTACGGCACGATCCGGATGCACCAGGAACGGCACTACCCCGGGCGGGTTAGCGGAACGGATCTTGCGAACCCCGATTTCGCAGCGCTGGCGCGGGCCTATGGCGGCGAGGGTATCGTGGTGACGGACGGTGCGGCGTTCCCGGTCGCGCTGGACGCGGCGCGCGCGTCCCGCAAGCTGACCGTCATCGAACTGCGGCTCGACCCGGAGATGCTGTCCACCGGCCAGTCGCTGACCGAGATGCGGGCGCTGGGCGAAGGGCGCGGCTGAGCGGCGGCCTTCAGGCGGCGGGCTCGATCTCCAGCAGCTTCGTCAGGCCGCTGTTGCCCCGGGTGAGGTCGTCGAGGGTCAGCTTGTCCAGCTCGGCGTAAAAGGCTTCCAGCGCGCCCGAGAGCGCGGTGCGCAACCGGCAGCAGTCCTTGATCGGGCACTGGTTCTCGTTCTCGGAGAAACACTCCGCGAAAGGCACCGAGGCCTCGAACACCCGGGCAACCCGCCCGACCGAGATCTTTTCGGCGGCATCGTTCAGCATCACGCCGCCGTTGCGTCCGCGCACGGTATGCAGGAACCCGGCCTGGCTGAGCTTGTGGATCACGAGGCCGAGATGGTTCTCGGACGCGTTGCAGTAATTCGCGATTTCCGCCTTTCGGACGGTGCGCCCTGGGTTGACGGCACAGAACATGAGCGTCCGCATGGCGAGATTTGTGCGCATGGTCAGGCGCATGGCGTATCCTCCGGGGTCGGATCGTTTGCGTGACCCTAGGCATCGGGCGATCCGCCGTCCTTGATGCAGATCATGCTTTTCCGGTGTGCCTTTGCGGCCCTTTGCAGCACCGGTGCGCCGGGCTAGGACGGGACCGGAACCTGCCGAGGGAGAGCCGCCCGATGTCGAACACCCTGCATGACGCCCTGTTTGCGCCGCTGGCCACGCGCGAGACCGTCCTGATCGAGCGGCCCGGCGCGGCGCCGGTGACCGGGGCGGAGTTCTACCGGATGGCCCGCGGGGCAGCGGGGGCGCTGATTTCGCTCGGATTGCAACCCGGCGACCGCATCGCGGTGCAGGCGCCGAAGTCGGTCGAGTTCCTCGCGCTCTATGCCGGTGCGGTGATGGCCGGGGTGATCTTCCTGCCCCTCAACACGGCCTACACCCCGGCGGAGGTGCGCTACTTCGTCGAGGATGCCGGGGCGCGGCTGCTGGTCTGTGACCCGAAGGACGCGGCGCGACTGGCCGAGATCGCGTCCGGCGCGGGGGCCGAGTTGCACACGCTCGACGGGACCGGGGGCGGCACGCTTGTCGATCTCTTCGCCCCCGAGCTGGCGCGCGTCGTGCCGCGCGGGCCGGGCGACCTCGCCGCGTTTCTCTATACCTCGGGCACCACGGGCCGCTCGAAGGGGGCGATGCTGACCCACGACAACCTGCTGTCGAACGCCGAGACCCTCGCCGAGGCGTGGCAGTTCACCGACGGGGACGTCCTGCTGCATGCCCTGCCGGTCTTCCACACGCACGGGCTCTTCGTGGCGACGAACGTGATCCTCGCCACTGGCGGCGCGATGATCCTGCTGCCGAAGTTCGATCCCGATGCCGTCCTCGCCGCGCTGCCCCGCGCCACGACGATGATGGGCGTGCCGACCTTCTACACCCGGCTGCTCGATGACCCGCGCTTCACCCGCGACCTCGCCGGGCACATGCGGCTCTTCGTGTCGGGATCCGCGCCGCTGCTCGCCGCGACGCACGAGGCATTCGAGGCCCTGACCGGCCACCGCATCCTCGAACGCTACGGGATGACCGAGACCAACATGAACACCTCGAACCCCTACGCGGGCGACCGCCGCGCCGGTACCGTCGGACCGCCGCTGCCGGGGGTCGCGTTGCGGGTGATGGGCCCGGACGGTCCCCTGCCGCCCGGCGAGATCGGCGTGATCGAGGTGCGCGGACGCAACGTGTTCAAGGGCTACTGGAACATGCCCGAGAAGACCGCCGAGGAACTGCGCCCGGACGGCTGGTTCATCACCGGCGATCTCGGGGTGCAGTCGGAAGACGGCTACGTCACCATCGTCGGGCGCGGCAAGGACCTGATCATTTCGGGCGGGCTGAACGTCTATCCGAAGGAAGTCGAGGAGGCGATCGACGCGCTGCCCGGCGTCACCGAAAGCGCGGTGATCGGCGTTCCGCACCCGGACTTCGGGGAAGCCGTGGTCGCCGTCGTCGTGGCCGAAGGCACGCCCGATGTGGCCGGTCCGCTGGCCGAACGACTGGCGAAGTTCAAGCAACCGAAGCACATCGCCTTCGTGGACGAGCTGCCGCGCAACACGATGGGCAAGGTGCAGAAGGCCGCGCTGCGCGAGACCTACAAGGGGCTGTTCGCGGCGACGTGAAGCGCCGTCCCCCACGCGGCCAGCCGCGCGGCCAGGTCGCCGGGCGGCGGCGCGTCGGTCACGAAGTCCTCCAGGTCCTCCAGTGATCCGATCCGCACCGGGGCACGGCGGCGGAACTTCGACGCATCCGCCAGCAGCATTGCCCGGTGCGCCTGCGTGCGCGCGATCCGGCTGACCTGCACCTCGCGGAAATCGTAGTCGAGGAAGTCGCCTGTCAGGTCCAGCGCCGACGCCGAGAGGCAGGCGAAGTCGGGCCGGAACTGCCGCAGGAAGCCCACCGTCTGCTCGCCCACGAGCCCCGCATCGGCCTGCCGCAGGACCCCGCCCGCGACGATCACCTCGAAGGTCGGGTTGGCGGCGAGAATGGTGGCCGCCCGCAGGTTGTTGGTGATGACCATCAGCCCGTCATGGTTCAGCAGCGCGGCCGCCAGCGCCTCGGCCGTGGTGCCGATGTCGAGGTAGAGCGACGCCCGGTCTGGGATAAGCCGCGCGGCGGTCCGCGCGATGGCGCGCTTGGCATCGAGGTTCAGCGTCTGCCGGTCGGCATAGCCGATGTTGGCGACACTCGACCGCGGCACGGCCCCGCCATGGGTGCGGGTCAGAAGGCCGTCCCCCTCGAGCCGGTCGAGATCGCGCCGGATCGTCTGGACCGTGACGCGGAAGCGCCGGGCGAGGGCGTCGGTTTCCACGCGCTGATGTTCGCGGAGAAGGCCAAGGATGGCGGTCCGGCGGTCATTCTCGGACATATCAGTCCCTTCTTGTTCGAAGCGAACATAACTCGCGCGATTTCAGGCGCGAAGCGAAAATGCTAATGGGCGGGCATGACAGATTATGACCTCTTCATCATCGGCGGCGGCATCAACGGCACGGGCATCGCGCGTGACGCGGCCGGACGCGGCCTGCGGGTCGGGCTGGCCGAGATGGGCGACCTCGCCGGGGCGACCTCGTCGGCCTCGACCAAGCTGTTCCACGGCGGCCTGCGCTACCTCGAATTCTACAAGTTCCGGCTGGTGCGCGAGGCGCTGGAGGAACGCGAGGTGCTGCTGGAAGCGATGCCGCATATCAGCTGGCCGATGCGCTTCGTGCTGCCGCATCACGCGAAGCTGCGGCCCTGGTGGCTGATCCGTCTGGGCCTGTTCCTCTATGACAATCTCGGGGGACGGAAGATCCTGCCCGCGACCCGGACCTATCGCCTCGCCGGGCGCCCCGAGGGCGCACCGCTGAAGCCCGAGTTCCGGCAGGCCTTCGAGTACTCCGATTGCTGGGTCGAGGACTCGCGCCTGGTCGTGCTGAACGCCCGCGACGCGGCGCTGCGCGGGGCCACCGTCAGCACCCGGACACGCGTCGTGAGCGGCCAGCGCGAAGAGGACCACTGGCGCCTGACGCTCGACGCGGACGGGGTGCGCCGCGAGGTGACCGCGCGCGCCGTCGTGAATGCCGGCGGGCCGTGGGTCGAAGACGTGCTGAAGGGCGTGCTGAAGCGCAATTCGGCCGAGAAGGTGCGCCTCGTCCGGGGCAGCCACATCGTCGTCCCGAAGCTCTACGACCACGACAAGTGCTACTTCTTCCAGGGCGGCGACGGGCGGATCATCTTCGCGATCCCCTACGAGACCGACTTCACCCTGATGGGCACCACCGACAAGGTGCACGAGGACCTCGGCACGCGCCCGGTCTGCACCGACGAGGAGCGCGACTACCTGTGCCGCTTCGCCTCGGAGTATTTCGCGACGCCCGTCACGCCCGAGCAGGTGGTCTGGACCTATTCCGGGGTGCGGCCGCTCTATGACGACGGCGTGTCGGACGCGACGCAGGCGACCCGGGACTATGTCCTGACGCTGGATACCGGCGGGGCACCGATGCTCAGCGTGTTCGGCGGCAAGATCACCACCTATCGCAGGCTCGCCGAGGCGGCGCTGGCCAAGCTGACCCCCGTGCTGCCGATGGGGTCGGCGTGGACCGCGCGCGTGCCGCTGCCGGGCGGCGACTTCCCGGTCGGCGACGTGGCGCGCCTGATCTCGGACCTGCGCCGCGACCATCCGTTCCTGACCGAACGCTGGGCCCGCCGGCTGATCCGGGCCTACGGCACCGAGGCGCAGAGGATGCTCCGCGGGGCGCAGAGCGCCGCCGACCTTGGCCGCGACTTCGGCGCGACCCTGACCGAGACGGAGGTGCGCTGGCTGGTGACCCACGAGTTCGCCCGATCGGCGGCGGACATCGTCTGGCGGCGCTCGAAACTGGGCCTGCGGATGACGCCCGAGCAGATCGCCGCGCTCGACGACTGGGTGCAGGAGACGGCCCTCGCGGCCTGAGTTGAAGACCCGGGCAGTTTCGGCAAACCTGCCCGCACCAAGAAAAAGCAGGGAGGAGCGGCCATGACCCACGTGCTGGCCATCGATCAGGGCACCACGTC
>JAUHZL010000136.1 GCA_030425945.1 Alphaproteobacteria bacterium
CCGGCGACGAAGGGCAGCAGCGCGCCGACCCCCATGTCGAAGCCGTCGGTCAGCGCGAAGCCGATGAGCAGCACCCCGAGGAGCGCCCACCAGATCAGGCGCAGGATGTCGTAGCTGATAAGGTCATGCAGGATCATGGGATCACTCCGCGGGCATGGCGATGGCGTCGGCGTTGGAACGCCCGGCCAGTCGGGTGGTATGGCGGCGGGTCCAGGCCTCGGTTTCCTCGACGTCCTGGAAGGGGCCCTTGCGGATGTATTTCAGCATCAGGCCCATCTCGATCACGAAGAGGACCGAGTAGAAGGTGACGAAGCCCGCGAGCGTCAGCGCGACCCCGGTCACCGACAGGGCGCTGACCGACATTGCGGTCGGCAGCACGCCGTCCACGGTCCAGGGCTGGCGCCCGAACTCGGCGACGAACCAGCCCAGCTCGGCGGCGATCCATGGCGCGGGGATCATCACCACCGCCAGCCAGAGGGCGGGACGCGGGAAGCTCATGCCCCGGAACGACGACCGCCAGAAGAAGTAGAGCATCGTCGCGATGAAGCCGAAGCCGAGGGCCACCATGATCCGGAAGGCCCAGAACAGCGGCCAGACGGTGGGCACCGTGTCGTTCGCGGCCGCCACGATCTGCGCCTCGGTCGCCGCGCGGGGATCGTCGACGTATTTCTTCAAGAGGAAGGCGAACCCGAGATCGGCGGAATGCGCCTCGAAGGTCGCGAGCACTTCGGGATCGGTGGCATCCCGCTCGGCCCGGACGGTCATCAGCGCGTCATAGGCGATCAACCCCGAGCGGATACGGGTCTCGGCCTGCGCGACCAGGTCGTTGATCCCGGGGATCTCGGTGGTCAGCGAGCGGGTGCCGATCAGGCCCATCACCAGCGGGATCTCGATGGCGTAATGGGTCTCGCGCGCCTGCTGGTCAGGGAAGCCCACGAGGTTGAAGGGCGCGGGCGCGTCATGGGTTTCCCACATGCCTTCGATGGCGGCGAGTTTCATCTTCTGGCTGTGGGTGGCCGAGTAGCCGGATTCGTCGCCGAGCAGCACGACCGAAAAGGCCGAGGCCAGCCCGAAGGCCGCCGCCACCGTGATGGAGCGGCGCGCAAGCTCGATGTGCCGCCCCTTCAGCAGGTACCAGGCCGAAACGCCGATCACGAAGACCGCCGCCGTGACGTAGCCCGCGCTGACCGTGTGCACGAACTTCGCCTGCGCCACCTCGTTGAAGAGCACCTCGAAGAACGAGGTCATCTCCATCCGCATCGTCATCGGGTTGAACTCGGCCCCGACGGGGTTCTGCATCCAGCCGTTGGCGATCAGGATCCAGAGCGCCGAGAAGTTCGAGCCGATCGCGACCAGCCAGGCGACGGTCAGGTGGGCCACCTTGCTCAGCTTGTCCCAGCCGAAGAAGAACAGCCCGACGAAGGTCGCTTCGAGGAAGAAGGCCATCAGCCCCTCGATCGCGAGCGGCGCCCCGAAGATGTCGCCGACGTAGTGGCTGTAGTAGGACCAGTTCATGCCGAACTGGAATTCCATCGTGATGCCGGTGGCCACGCCGAGGACGAAGTTGATCCCGAACAGGGTGCCCCAGAACTTGGTCATCTGCCGCCAGATGGGGCGGTTGGTCATCACGTAGACCGTCTCCATGATCGCCACGAGGATCGACAGACCCAGCGTCAGCGGCACGAAGAGGAAGTGATACATCGCTGTCATCGCGAATTGCAGTCGCGACAGCTCGACGATCCCGAACTCCATGAGAGAAGCCTCCAGAGGGCGGGCCGAGGCCCGCATTCACATAATCTATTTCATGAATGTATCTAAGCGCGCCGGGGACCCCGGGCCTTGATCTGGATCAAGAAGCTGCATCGCGGATATCTCTTCTCCTGCGTCAGGCGGGCGCAGGGGTCAGGGACAGCACACGGTCGGCGGCCTTGAGCTCCACGGCGCGGTGGGCGGCCAGCAGGCACGCGGCCTCCGGCAGCGTCGCACGTATCCCGGCAAGGACCTGCCGCGCGGTCGCGTCGTCCAGCCCCTCCGTCGGCTCGTCCAGCACCAGCACCGCGGGGCGGCGCAGCAGCGCGCGCGCCAGGACGAGGCGCCGCGCCTCGCCGCCGGACAAGGCCGTGCCGCGGGACCCGATCTGCATGTCGAGCCCTCCGCGCGACGCTGCGAGATCGTCAAGCGCCACCGCCCGCAACACGGTCCACAGGGCCGCATCCGACGCCTCCGGATCGGCCATGTGCAGGGCCTCGCGCAGGGTTCCCGCCATCAGGGCGCTGCGCTGGGGCACCAGCGTGACCGTTGCCCTGAGGTCGTCTTCGGGCATCTCGTGCAGGGGTACCGCCCCGATCCGCACCTCGCCGCCCGCCAGCGGCACGAGCCCCGCGCAGGCCGCAAGCACGGTCGACTTGCCGATCCCGCTGGCGCCGGCGAGCGCGACCATCTCGCCGGGCGCGACCACGAGGTCGAGACCCGCCACCAGGCGGCCGCCGCCGGGCCGGTCGAGGCTCACCGCGTCGAGCCGGAGCGCCCCGGCGGCACGGCGCAGCGGGCGCGCCTCGTCATGCCGGTCCCCGGGCAGTCGTCCCGCAACCCGGCGCGCGGCATCCGCCATCCGCCCGGTGTCCGAGAACGCCCGGCGCAAGGGCGCAAGCACCTCGCCAAGGGCCAGCGCCACGAAGACGCCGATGGCGGCCTGCGCCGCCGTGATCTGCCCGGCCTGAACGGCAATGCCCCCCAGCGCCAGCGCCCCCGCCGCCGCCAGAACCACCAGCCCCGCAAGCACCGCGCCCACCCGGCGATCTTCACGGTCAAGTTGCCGCCGCAGCGCCGCCCGCCGATCCTCGGCCCCGGTCACGGCCGCGGCCGCCGCGGCAAGCCGGCCCGTCGCCATCAGGTCGCGCCGGGTTTCGATCAGGGTGACGAGGCGGCTGCGGAAGGCCTGTGCCGCGGCCTCGGCGCGCCCTGACAGGCGAAGCATGGCCCGCAGGCGCAGCGCCGCGACGAGACAGGCACCAAGAACGGGCACCACCACGACCCAGAGCGCGACCGCCCGGGTGACGAGCCCCCACAACGCGAGGCCCGTCCCGACCAGCACCAGCCCGCCGCCCGCCAGCGGCAGGACGAGTCGCAGGGTCAGCCCGTCCAGCGCGTCGAGGTCCGCCGTCAGCCGGTTCAGCGTTTCCGCGCCCCGCAACCGCTGCACCTGCGCCAGCGGTGCCGCGAGCGTCCCGCGCAGGACATCGACCCGCAGCCGATGCAGGGCACGCAGGGTGGCGTCATGGGTCAGGACCCGCTCGCCATAGCGCGCCGCCGCCCGGCCGAGCGCGAGGAACCGCACCAGCGCGGAGGGGCGGAACACGTCGAAGGTGGCGCCAAGCCCGGCCAGCCCGGCCACGGCGGCGGCCGTGATGAACCAGCCCGACAGGCCCAGCAGCGTCACGCCCATCGCGAGCACGACAAGCGTCAGCGCCGCCCCCCGGGCCAGGGTCGGCCATGTCTCCCGCACGATGCGGCGCAGGACGATCAGCAGCGCGCGCATGCCTGCCCCCCCAGGTCCAGTTGGCGATCCATCCGGGCGGCCAGCGCCAGATCATGGGTCGCAACGATCAGCGTGGCCCCCTGCCCCGCCGCCGCCAGCAGGCCCTCGGTCACCAGCGCGGCGGTTTCGGGGTCGAGATCGGCCGTCGGTTCATCGGCCAGGATCACGTCCGGCGCGCCCTGCAGCGCGCGGGCCAGCAGCACCCGCCGGGCCTCGCCCCCGGACAGGCCGCCGCCGGTTTCCCCGAGCCGGGTGGACAGCCCTCGCGGCAGGCGCGCGATGACCGGCTCCAGCGCCGCGGCGCGCACGGCGGCCCCGGGGTCGCCGCCGCGCCCGGCGAGGATCACCTGCCGCAAGGTCTCGTTCGGGAAGCGCGGCGCCTGCGGTATCCAGCCGACCCGGGCGCGCCAGGCATCGGCCGTGGTGCCGTCGAGCGGGACGCCGCACACCTCGAGACCGGGCGTCGCGACGAGACCGGCGATCCGGTGCAGGAGGGTGGTCTTGCCCGCCCCGCTCGGCCCGGTGATCGCAAGACGGGTGCCCTGCGGGATGTCGACGCCGTCCGGCAGACCCGGCCCCGCGGGCAGCCGGATCAGGGCAGGACCCACGAGGGGCGCGACGGCCCGACCCGTGCCGGGCATCCCCTCGCCCGGGTCCGCCTGCCAGTGCCGCAGGGCGTCTTCGGCCGCCTCGGCCGCCGCCTTGTCATGCCAGGCGGCGGCAAGGTCGCGCAGCGGCTGGAAGAACTCGGGTGCGAGAAGCAGCAGGAACAGACCGGCTTCGGGCGTCAGCGGACCGCCCCAGGTCCCGAACGTGATGGCCCCCAGCAGCGAGAACCCGACGAAGACGGCGATCATCGCCACGCCGATGGCGGCAAAGAGCTCCAGCACCGTGGACGACAGGAACGCGACCCTGAGGACCGCCATCGTGCGCGCCCTCAGTCGGTCGGCCTGTGCCGCGAAATCGTCCAGCACGCGCGGCCGGGCCCCGAGAACGCGGATGTCGAGCACTGCCCCCAACCGCTCGACCAGAAGGTCGTTCAGGCCGCCGATCTCGGTCATCTGGCGGCGGCTCTCCTCCTTCGCCGCGAGGCCGACCAGCGCCATGAACACCGGGATCAGCGGCCCGGCCAGCAGCAGAACCAGGCCCGCCGCCCAGGACTGCCAGACCGCCAGCACGAGGATCACAGGGGGCACGATCATGACGCGCGCCCGCGCGAGGGCGTATCGGGTCAGGTAGGGCTCGGTCATCGCCAGCATGTCGCCAGCCAGCGCCGCGACGGCCCCGGCGCCGCCGAAGGCGCCGTCGCTGGCGCGCCGCGCCTCGACGGCGACGATCTGTCGGCGGACCTCGGTCAGGGCGCGCTCGGCCTGCGCCTGGGCCCGCGCCTCGGCCCGCTCGGCCAGCACGATCCGGGCCAGCCCCAGACCCGCGAAGAGCAGCGCCGCCAGCACCGGTGCCGCCGCACGTCCCGCCAGAAGCGCGCCCAGCGCCTGCGCGAGGACGGCGGCCTGCGCAATCCAGATCAGCGCCGCCGCCGCCGACAAGGCTTCCGCCCTCCTGTCCCGGTGCCGGGCAAGGCGAAACTCCGTGTCGCTGTCGGTCATTGCATCATCCCGAAATCATGAGTCGCGGATGCTTGATATCGCCGCAACCGGGGGACCGACTTGATCTGGATCAGGCGCGGCGGGTGTTGCGGTCCGGCATCGTCGGGGCCGCCGGTCGGGTGGGTGGGTCGTGGAAACCCGGAGACCGGGGAACGACGACGGTGCGCCCCCTGTCCGGGGGGCGCACCATGACCGGCGATCCCGTTCGAGGGACGGGAGGAGACAGCGGGACGCGGTCGCGCCGCCGCTGCGGCCCATGTCGGTGACCGTCTCACCGGTCCGTGCGAGGGACCTCCCGCGACGGGCCAGCGGTCACAGCGACCGGGTCGAGAAATACCAGTCGGCGGTCTCGTACCCTTCGCTCATCCGCGCCTCGGCGGCGTCGGTGGTCTGCGGCGTCGGCACGATCACGGCCTCGCCGGGATGCCAGTTCTCGGGCGTGGCGACCTTGTGGGTGTCCGAGGTCTGCAGCGCGACCAGCAGGCGGTGGATTTCATCGACCGACCGGCCGTTGGTCATCGGGTAGTAGACCATCGCGCGCAGAACGCCCTCGGGGTCGATCACGAAGGTCGCCCGCACGGCCTGCGTGTCCGAGGCGCCGGGCTGGATCATGCCGTAGGCGCGCGCCACGGCCATGTCGAGATCTGCGATGATCGGGAAGGTGATGTCGATGCCGAAGCTGGCCTTGATCGAGCGGACCCAGGCGATATGCGCATAGTGGCTGTCGATGGAGAGCCCGAGAAGCTCGGTGTTCAGCGCGGCGAAGTCATCCGACCGGCGGGCGAAGGCCATGAACTCGGTGGTGCAGACCGGCGTGAAATCGGCCGGGTGCGAGAACAGGACCAGCCACTTGCCGCGGTAGTCGGAAAGGCTCTTGCGCCCGTGGGTGGTCAGCGCGTCGAAGTCCGGCGCGGCCTCGTTCAGGCGCGGCAGGGCGACGGGTTGGGTGGGGGTGATGGCGTTCATCTCTGGCACTCCTTGGTGTCGATTGCGATGCGCCAGCGGTAACGCCCGTACGGCTATCTTGGAAATTGATTTACAAGACGATGATGATCTGCTTTTCCGATAACCGATGACGACGCTCCGACAGATGCGCTTTCTCGTGGCCCTGGCCGACACCGGGAACTTCTCCCGCGCGGCGGACCTGTGCCATGTCACGCAATCCACGCTCTCGACCGGCCTGAAGGATATGGAGGCCCGGCTGGGCGTGCAGGTCGCCGAGCGGTCGACCCATTCCGTCCTGATGACGCCTGTCGGCCTGGAGCTGGCCGAACGGGCGCGCGATATCCTCGCCCGCGTCGGCGACTTCGAGGCGCGGGCGACGTCCGAGGCCGAGGCTGGCGCGACAGCCCTGCGCCTTGGCGCGATCCCGACCGTCGGGCCGTACCTGCTGCCCCCCGCGCTGCCGATGATCCGCGCCCGGCGGCCCGGGATGCGGATCTACCTGCGGGAGGAACTGACCGAAACGCTGGTGACGGGATTGGTCGAGGGACGTCTGGACCTGATCCTGATCGCGCTGCCGCAGGATCTTCCGCAGCAGATCGTTGTCCATGCGCTGTTCGAGGATGGCTATTCGCTCGCCACCCCGCGCGGGCACCCGCTGGCCAACCTGTCGCTGGTCGAGGGGCCGGACCTCGAGGAGAGAGAGCTGCTGCTCCTGGAGCGGGGTCATTGCCTGCAGCAGCACGCACTCTCCAGCATGCCGGGCGTCTCGCTGACCGAGAACGCCTCCTTCTCCGCCACCAGCCTTCCGACCCTGGTCTCCATGGTGGAGGAAGGGCTGGGCATCACGCTGCTTCCCGATCTCGCCCGCGACGGCGGCGTGACGCGCGGGAATGACCTGAAACTCACCGCGCTCTCGGGCGCGACGCCGCGCCGTATCGCCCTCGCCTGGCGGAGCAGCACCAGCCATGAAGGGCTCTTCAAGGAGATCGGCGAAACACTGATCGCCGCCCGCCGCAGCTTGCGCCCCCCGGATGCTAAGGTGGACCCGACCCGGTTCTGAACTCTTACCCCCCTGCGCGGGGGCCTCCGGCGCATCAGGTCTTCAGCCGCCCGAAAGGGACGGATATCGACGTCGCAACCGCAACAACATGATGTCTGGTCGACTTAAGGACCGTCGACGGGTTGCAACCCGCTGCGGCAGATGGGGCATTCCTGCATCCTCCATAAGGCTAGATAGCTGTAAGCGTCGTTCGACGGTCACGTGGGTTTCAGCTTGACGGCTGGAAGTTCCAGGGAAGCAGGTCGTCGATGCGGCTTTGGGGATGGCCGGTTGCGATGGCCTTGAGGGTGGTCTTGAGGTAGGCG
>JAUHZL010000137.1 GCA_030425945.1 Alphaproteobacteria bacterium
CATGCGCGCGCTCGCCCTTCTCCTGCTGCTTGTCCTGCCCGTGCAGGCGCGGGCGGATTGCGTCGTGCTGCTGCACGGCCTCAGCCGCAGCGAGGCCTCGCTGAGCCTGCTCGACGAGGTGCTGTGGAAGGCGGGCTACGATACCGTCCTCGACGACTACCCCTCGACCGAGGACCGGATCGAACGGCTGGCGGCCGACGTGATTCCCCGCGCGCTGGCCCGCTGCCCGGCCACGGGGCGGATCCATTTCGTGACGCACTCGATGGGCGGCATCCTCGTGCGGCAGTTCCTCGGCGCCAACACGATTCCGCGCCTCGGCCGGGTCGTCATGCTGGCCCCGCCGAACCACGGCTCGGAGTTGGTGGACGCGCTGGGCGATCTCGCGCCGTTCCGCTGGCTGAACGGACCCGCCGGGCTGGAACTGGGCACCGGGCCGGACAGCGTGCCGAACCGGCTGGGTCCCGCCGGGTTCGAGCTGGGCGTCATCGCGGGCAATGTCAGCCTGAACCCGATCTATTCCGGGATCATTCCGGGCGAGGATGACGGCAAGGTGTCGGTCGAGAGCACCCGCCTCGCCGGCATGGCGGATCACATCGTCCTGCCGGTGACGCACACCTTCATGATGAACAACCCGCTGGTGGTCGCGCAGATCATGGTGTTCCTGCGCAAAGGCCATTTCGAGCCGGGGCTGGAGCTGTCCGAAGTGCTGTACGAGATCGCGCGCGCCGGGTTCGACGTGCAGGAGGTGATCGAGGCGATGCCGGACCTGGCCCCGCCCGACCTGCCTCAGCCCTGACGCGGCATGATCCGGTTGACGTGCCCCATCTTGCGGCCCGGCCGCGCCTCGGCCTTGCCGTAGAGGTGCAGCGCCGCGTTCGCCTCGCGGGCGATGTCCGGCACGCGCTCGACGGCCTCGCCGATCAGGTTCTCCATCACCACGTCGGCATGCCGCGTCCCGTCGCCCAGCGGCCAGCCCGCGATGGCGCGCACGTGCTGCTCGAACTGGTCGACGGCACAGCCGTTCTGGGTCCAGTGGCCCGAGTTGTGCACCCGGGGGGCTATCTCGTTCACCACGAGGCCGCCCTCGGTCACGAAGAACTCGACGCCCATCACGCCGACGTAGTCGAGCGCGTTCAGCAGCCGCGCGGCGGCCAGCACCGCGTCCTGCCGCTGCGACGCGGTCAGCCGCGCGGGCACCGTCGTCGTGGCGAGGATGCCGCCGAGGTGCAGGTTCTCGCCCGGGTCATAGGCGGCCACCGCGCCGTCGAGGCCGCGCGCCGCGATGACCGACACCTCGTGGCTGAACGCGACATGTCCTTCCAGGATCGCGGGCACCGCACCGATGCCCTCCCACGCGGCCTCGGCCTGCGCCGGGGCGGTGATCCGCATCTGGCCCTTGCCGTCATAGCCGAACCGGCGGGTCTTCAGGATCGCCGGGGTGCCGATGGTGGTGATGGCGGCCTTCAGCGTCTCGAGGCTGTCCACCTCGGCGAAGGGGGCGGTCTTGCAGCCGTGGTCGTTCAGGAAGGTCTTCTCGGTCAGCCGGTCCTGGCTGACCTCCAGCGCCCGGCGGTTCGGCCGGATCGGCCTGAGGCGGCCGAGCAGGTCGAGCGCCTCGGTCGGGATGTTCTCGAATTCGTAGGTGATCACGTCGACGGAACGCGCGAAGGCGGTCAGGGCCATCCGGTCGGTGTAGGAGGCCGAGAAGGTCTGCGCCGCCACGTCCCCGGCCGGCGAGCGCGGGTGCGGCTCGTAGACATGGGCCTTTAGCCCGAGACGCGCTGCCGCGACGGCGATCATCCGGCCAAGCTGGCCGCCGCCGAGGATCCCGATGGTCTGGCCGGGTTTCAGCGCGGGGGGCAGGGTCGGGTCTGCGGTCTCGGTCGGCATGGCGGGGGTCTCAGTCATCGGACGGCACGTCCGGGATCGAGGCGGACAGCGCCGCGCGCCACGCGTCGAGCCGCTCGGCAAGGGCCGCCTCCGATACCGCGAGGATGGCGGCCGCCATCAGGCCCGCGTTCGCCGCGCCCGCCGCGCCTATTGCCATGGTGGCGACGGGGTAGCCCTTCGGCATCTGGACGATGGAATAGAGGCTGTCGACCCCTGACAGCGCCTTGGTCTGGACC
Organism: Alphaproteobacteria bacterium; assembly: GCA_030425945.1. GTDB lineage: Bacteria > Pseudomonadota > Alphaproteobacteria > Rhodobacterales > Rhodobacteraceae > Dinoroseobacter. The sequence continues at coordinate 2,127 of JAUHZL010000137.1, forward strand.
GGCACGCCGATCACCGGCACGCGGGTCTTCGAGGCCATCATGCCGGGCAGGTGCGCAGCCCCGCCCGCGCCCGCGATGATGACCTTCAGGCCCCGCCCGGCGGCGGCCCGGCCATACTCCCACAACCGGTCCGGCGTGCGGTGGGCCGAGACGATCCGCGCCTCGTAGGCCACGTCCAGCTCGTCCAGAATCGCGGCGGCCTCGCGCATTGTCGGCCAGTCCGACTGGCTGCCCATGATGATGCCCACCGGCGCGTCCATGCGTGTGTCTCCCTGCCTCGGAAGTGGCACTATAACGGCTGGCCGGGGGGCGGCAACGCCGTTCCGGACGTCACGCCGGTCATGGCGCGGACCCGCCGACAGGCCAGCCCGCGGGGCCGTGGTCAGGCGATGATGTCGGGGGTCAGCTCGTCCTCGATCCGGGCGATCCGGTCCTTCAGGCTGAGCTTCTGCTTCTTCAGGCGGCGGAGGGTCAGCGCATCGCTGCGCCCGGCCAGTTCCATGACGTGGATCGCCTCGTCGAGGTCGCGGTGCTCACGCTTCAGAACCGCGAGTTCGACCCGCAGCACCTCCTCGTGATCCATCTGTCCGGGTCCGTGCATGTTCATGCCCGTCTTGCACCTCCAGGGGACGTCGACCGCCTAGAGATAAGGCGAACAGGCCTTTGAATAAAGGGGTTTGATGCCCGGCATCTTGCGGGGGGAGCGGCCCTCGCCCATATTCCGGAGAGCGGGTCGCCGCCTCGGGACCCGCTCCGCCTGTCGCTTGGGATCAAGGACAACGAAAGGACATCGGGCCATGACGAAAATGACCCTTGGTGCGCATCCGTTCCTGCTGGGCTTCGACCAGCTGGAACGCCTCGTGGAGCGCACCGCGAAAGCCGGCAACGACGGCTATCCCCCTTACAACATCGAACAGCGGGGCGAGACGCGCTACCGCATCACCCTCGCCCTCGCCGGGTTCCGCGAGGAAGACCTGTCGATCACGCAGGAAGACCGCCAGCTGGTGATCCGGGGCCGCCAGGGCGACGATACCGACGGGCGCGTGTTCCTGCATCGCGGCATCGCCGCCCGCCAGTTCCAGCGCAGCTTCGTGCTGGCCGATGGCGTCGAAGTCGCCGGGGCCGAGATGGAGAACGGGTTGCTGCACATCGACCTGAAGCGGGCGGTGCCCGACAGCGTGGTGCAGACCATCCGGATCAGAACAGGGAAAGAGACGGGGCGGGAGTGACGTCCGATGGACCAGAAATACGCGTTCGAGACACCTGAGCACAGCAAGATCGTCTATGTCCGTCCGGTGGCGGTCGCCGACCTGCCCGACGACGTGCGCCGCCACGTTGCGGGCGCCGAGCAGCTCTATGCCGTCCACGGCGAGAACGGGGACCGCATCGCGCTGGTGCGGGACCGCCGGCTGGCCTTCGCGCTGGCCCGCCAGCACGACATGAAGCCGGTCCACGTGCATTGAGCGGGCCGTCCCTGCCGTTCGACTGGGTCGATGCCTTCACCGACCGGCCCTTCGGCGGCAACGGCTGCGCCGTGGTCCATGACGGCGGCGCGCTGCCGCCCGAGACCTGCATGGCGGTGGTGCGCGAGACCTCGCTGGTGGAATGCACCTTCGTGGGTCCGTCCGACGTGGCCGATGTCCGGGTGCGCTACTTCCTCGCCGGGCAGGAAATCCCGTTTGCCGGGCATCCCACCATCGCGACGGTCGCCAGCCTGATCCATCGCGGCCTCGTCTCCGGCGACCGCCTGACGCTGGAGACCGGCGCGGGCCTCGTGCCCTGCACCCTAGGCGAGGGCTGGATCACCATGACCCAGTCCGCGCCCGACTTCGGTCCGGAGGTCGATCCGGCGCTGGTCGCGACGGTCGTGGGGCTGGAAGCCACGGACATCCTCGAACCGCCGCAGGTCGTTTCGACCGGGCTGCCGTTCTGCGTGGCCGTGGTGCGGGACCGGGCCACGATCCGGCGTGCCCGGATGAACCCGGAGGCGCTGGCGACCTTTCGCGCCGCACTGGCCGAGGCCGTGCCGGGGGCGCTGAACAGCGCGATGGAGCCTTATCTCGTGACGCTGGAGGGGGCGAGCGACGCCGGCGCGACCTTCGCCCGGCTGATCCTCGCGCCGCCCAACCCGCCGGAAGACCCGTTCACCGGGTCGGCCACCGGGGCCGCGGCGTCGTACCTGTGGTCCCGCGGGCTGCTGGCGGGCCCGGTCTACCTGGCCGAGCAGGGCCATGACATGGGGCGCCCCGGCCAAGCCCGGGTCGAGGTGCTGGGCCCGCCCGACGCGATCACCGGTGTCCGGGTCGGCGGGCAGGCCCATGTCCTGATGTCCGGCGTGCTTCGGCTCTGAGCCTCACTCCGCCGCGACGGCGGTGTCCTGGCCATGCTCGGCGAGGAAGCGCTCGGCCTCCAGCGCTGCCATGCAGCCCATCCCGGCGCTGGTCACGGCCTGCCGGTAGACGTGGTCGGTCAGGTCGCCCGCCGCGAAGACCCCGGGGATCGAGGTGGCGGTCGAGTCGGGCTTCGTCACGACATAGCCGCCGTGATGGGTCTCGAGCTGGTCCTTCACCAGCTCCGACGCCGGGGCATGGCCGATGGCGACGAAGAACCCGGCACAGGGCACGGTCTGCGTCGCGCCGGTCTTGACGTTGCGGAGCGTCACGCCCTCGACGCCGCGCGGCTCGTGCGGGCCGACGACCTCGACCACCTCGTGGTCCCAGATCACCTCGACCTTCGGGTTCTTGAACAGGCGGTCCTGCAGGATCTTCTCGGCGCGGAAGCTGTCGCGGCGGTGCACGACCGTCACCTTCGACGCGAAGTTGGTCAGGAACAGCGCCTCCTCGACGGCGGTGTTGCCGCCGCCCACCACGACGACCTCCTTGCCGCGGTAGAAGAACCCGTCGCAGGTGGCGCAGGCCGAGACGCCGAAGCCCTTGAAGTGCTCTTCCGAGGGCAGGCCCAGCCACTTCGCCTGCGCCCCCGTGGCGAGGATCAGCGCGTCGGCGGTGTAGGTCACGCCGTTGTCGCCGACGGCGGTGAAGGGACGCTGCGACAGGTCGAGGCTGTTGATGTGGTCGGAGACGATTTCGGCGCCCATCGCGCGGGCGTGCTCCTCCATCTTCACCATCAGGTCGGGGCCCATGATCATCGACTCGCCGGGCCAGTTCTCGACCTCGGTGGTGATGGTCAGCTGTCCGCCGGGCTGGATGCCCTGGACGAGAAGGGGCGAGAGCATCGCGCGGCTGGCATAGACGGCGGCGGTATAGCCGGCCGGGCCGGAACCGATGATCAGGACGCGGGTGTGGCGGGTGGTCGGGGCAGCTTCGGTCATGGGTCTTCCGTCTTGCATGTCGGCTGAGGTCATATAGGACTGCCGCACGGACAAAGGAACGCCCTGCGCTGCCCCGCCGCGTCCTTTGCCGAAGATTGAAAAATATTGCCGAGACGCGAAACAATATTGCGCGGCAGAGGCGGCTTTTGTAAGGTCGCGCGGGCAGACAGGGAAACGCACATGCCGGGTTCACGACTGGACGAGATCGATCGCAAGATTCTGTCCGAGCTTCAGGCCGACGGCCGGATGACGAACGTGGAACTGGCCAAGCGGGTCGGGATCTCCGCGCCGCCTTGCCTGCGCCGCGTGCGCACGCTCGAGGAGCAGGGCTACATCAACGGCTACCACGCCAAGGTGAATGCCCGCGCGCTGGGCTTCGAGGTGCAGGTCTTCGCGATGGTCGGGCTGAACAGCCAGGCCGAGGCCGACCTCTCGGCCTTCGAGGCGCGCTGCCGGGCCTGGCCGCTGGTGCGCGAGTGCCACATGTTGAACGGCGAGATCGATTTCATTCTGAAATGCGTCGCGCCGGATCTGAGCACCTTCCAGACCTTCCTGACCGAGGAACTGACGGCCGCGGCGAACGTCGCCAGCGTGAAGACGTCGCTGGTCATCCGGGGCGCCAAGGACGAGCCGGGCGTTCCGTTCGACGTTCTGGAGGATCGGCTGGCGCGCAGCGCCTGACGGGTCTTTCGGCCGCCTCAGGCGACCTGAGAGTGCGGGCCGCCGGGCAGGAAATGCGCCACGATTCCCTGCACGACGCTGTCCTGCTGGTCCAGCCAGCCGCGCAGTCCGAAGGCCGGCACGCCGAGGCCGTTGGCAATCAGCAGCGCACCCGGACGGTCGGTCACCACCTGGTAAAGGCGCACCGGGCCGGGCGGGGTCAGCGGCAGGATGCCTTCGTAGTCCACTGCATCAACGGCGCGCATCGGACGGCCGTCGGGACGGGCAAGGCGCCCTTCGGCCCCCATCACGAGGTCGCGCGCGGGCCGCGCAAAGCCGAAGCGGTCGGGCAGAATACGCACCAGCGGCGCGCTGCCGTCGGCGCAGAGCACCTGTGCCAGTGACGGTGACAGGTCGAGCGCACCAATCCACAGCAGCGTGGTCGAGGTGCCGTCGATCAGACGCAGCTCCATGCCCGGCTCGAGGTCCTCGACCGCGATCCCGGGGCCGGTCGGCGCGGCGAACTCGGTTCCGTGGTTGAAGGCGGCGATGGCGGGCAGAAGCGAGGCGGGAACGGGCACGGTCTTGCTGACCCGCTGGATTACCGCCCCGACCCGGCAGACGCTCTCCACCCGGCCTCGCGCGAGAGGGGCGCGCGGTCCAGAGGGGGATACGGCAGATGCGGACAACGCCGCCGGGTTCGGGGCCATCGGAGCCAAGAGTCTGTCCTTCCAAGGACTGCATCAGGCCCCCACCGTTTGCAGCGAGGCCAAAGATGCCAGAACGGGACAGGATGTCAAAGTTTCGCCTCAACTGTCTCTGTGGCTCGGACAAAGTCGGGGGCGCGCCCGTGGATTGCGACCGGCCGAGGGGACAATGGCGGACAGCCGGCGCGGATCGGGACGCGAATCGGGCGAAGGTCGGGCGGGCAACGGCGCATCGGTATAGTCAGGGGCGCGGGTGCATACGGAGCGCCCTGCGGATGGGCGGGCGGCTGGACAAAAAAAAGACGCGCCTGGCAGGGCGCGTCCTCTTTCCTGTGGATGGCAGACCTAAGAAAGATCAGGGTCGGCAGGCGTCTCTGCCGGGGTTCGGGTCAGGCTGTTTTCAGCTTCTTTCCCGCAGGGGCGGCGGTTGCCTTGTCGCGGGCCCAGGAGGGACGGCGGTTGCCGCGCTCGTAGGGCATCTTGACCGTGGTCTTGTCCGCCTCCGCGATGACCGAACTCAGCCAACGCTTCGGTTTCAGCATGGTTCACTCCTCTGGCTTGTCCCCCGACAAGCATTTCGGTCCGGACAGGACCGAGGACGGGTACTCGAACACGTCCGACGCCGTCA
>JAUHZL010000138.1 GCA_030425945.1 Alphaproteobacteria bacterium
AAGGCGGGGCCCTGCATCTCGTCCATCAGCGCCTTGAAACGGCCCTTGATGTTCAGCGTCGAGCCGTAGTGCGACCCGCCGCCCGGCACGTCCGGGTAATCCTTGACCACCTCGGCGAGGGTCTCGGGCGTGATGAACTCTTCCACCACAAGGTGCTGGAACGGCTCGCGGACGAGCGGCGTGGCGTTGAACTTCTCGATGTCGATCATCATGGGCGTGTCCCCTCGGCAGGAATTGCCCCGTTCTAGCGCATCCTGCCGGGCCGGGGCCAGAGGCAACCGTCAGGGCAGGCCGCGCCCGAAGCGCTCGGCCCATATCTTTTCGCCTATCAGGCAGTCGTATCCCTGCGCCGGGATCACGCCCGCCTCATCGCGCAGGGGAAGACCGGCGATTTCCAGCACCAGCTTGCGGCGGATCGCGGCGGCGAACTCGGTCCAGTCGCGGACCGGGATCACGAAGGCCCCGGGCCCGCCGATCACGCAGTTCAGGTAGTAGAGGTCGAGGTCCGGGAAGTGCCAGCTCTGGTAGGCGCCGTCCTGCGTCATCAGCGGCAGCCCGTTGATGGTGACGCCCGAGGCCAGCGCCTCGGACCGCGCGGCCAGCACCGGCAGGCCCGCGTTGTTCGGCCCGTCGCCCGAGATGTCGATGACCTGGCGCAACCCCTCGTAGCCGTTCCCCTCCATCTGCCGCAGCGCGGTGCGGATCGCCCCCGAGATCGAGGTGCGCGACAGCGCGTAGACCGGGGTCGAGATCAGCGTTGCGGCAAAGGCTTCGGCCTCTTCCACCGTGCGGATGAGGGTCCAGTCCACCACCACCCGCTGCGCGCCGTCTCCGGCCCATTCGATGTAGGTGACCGCGATCTGGCCCAGCAGGCCCGCCGCGACCGCCTCCATCACCGGCGCGCTGACGAGCGCCTCGGCATAGCCGCGCCGCTGCAGGATCAGTTCGCTGGGCGCGATCGAGCGCGACACGTCCACCGCCAGCACCAGTTCCACGTCGACCTCGACGGGGCGCGCGGCCTCCTGCGCTGCCAGCGGCAGGGGCAGAAGGCCGAGAAGCATCAGGAGAAGTGCGCGCATACCCCATCGGGCCGCGCCCCCGGCCCCCGGTCAAGTCGCGTTCGCGTGAAGCGGCTCAGAACTCGCGGTCGGGGCTGGTCCATTGCTTGGCGAGGTTGCCGAAGCGGGTGAACTGGCCCTCGAAGCTCAGCTCGACGGTGCCGATCGGGCCGTGACGCTGCTTGCCGATGATGACCTCGGCCTTGCCGTGGCAGGCCTCCATCATCTCGGTCCATTTCGCCATGGCTTCGAGGTCGTGGTCGGCGGGCTTCTCGCGTTCGCGGTAATACTCCTCGCGGAACACGAACATCACGACGTCGGCGTCCTGCTCGATCGAGCCCGATTCGCGCAGGTCCGACAGTTGCGGGCGCTTGTCCTCGCGGTTCTCGACCTGGCGCGAGAGCTGCGACAGGGCGATGACCGGGATGTTCAGCTCCTTGGCGATGGCCTTCAGGCCCTGCGTGATCTCCGAGACCTCGTTCACCCGGCTGTCCTTGGCCGTGGCCGGGCGCACCAGTTGCAGGTAGTCGATCATCAGCACGTCGAGCCCGTGCTCGCGCTTCAGCCGCCGCGCGCGGGCCGCGAGTTGCGAGATCGGCAGCGCGGGCGTGTCGTCGATGTGCAGCGGGCAGGATTCGATGACCCGCGCCGCCTCGACGAAGCGGCGGAACTCGTCGGTCGACATCTCGCCGCGCCGGATCAGTTCGCTCGGCACCTCGGCGGCTTCCGAGAGCACCCGCATCGCCAGTTGTTCGGCGCTCATTTCGAGCGAGAAGAAACCCACGACCCCGCCCGAGACGGCCCCGGTCGAGCCGTCGGGCAGCTTCCCCTTCTGATAGGCCTTGGCAATGTTGAAGGCGATGTTGGTCGCCAGCGAGGTCTTGCCCATCGAGGGCCGCCCCGCGAGGATCAGCAGGTCCGACTTGTGCAGGCCGCCCAGCTTCTTGTCGAGATCGACGAGCCCGGTGGAAATCCCGGCCAGCTTGCCCTTGCGCAGGTTCGCGGCCTCGGCGGATTCCACCGCCAGCGTGGTCGCGCGGAGGAACGAGACAAAGCCGCTGGAGACCGTCCCGGTCTCGGCCATCGCGTAGAGCCGCTGTTCGGCCTCCGTGATCAGCCCGCCGGTATCGGTGCGGGCATCGGCGGCGGCGGCCTGCGCGGTGATGTCCTGCCCCAGCGCCATCAGTTCGCGCCGCACCCACAGGTCGTGGACAAGCTGCGCGAAGTCCTTGACGGCATAGGCCGCGACGGCCGATCCCGCGAGCAGCGCGAGGTAGCGCGCCGCGCCACCCTCGGGCATGTCGGGGTCGTCCTCGAAATAGCTCTTGAGGGTGACCGGCGAGGCCAGCGCGTTCTTCTGGATGCGCGCCTCGGCGGCCTCGTAGATGCGCCGGTGCAGGGGCAGGGCGAAGTGCCGGGCCTGGATGATCGAGGCGATCCCGTCGTAGACCTCGTTCCGCGTCAGGATCGCCCCGAGAAGTTGCTGCTCGGCCTCGATGTTCTGCGTGGGGTCGGCGACCTGCACCGCCCCCTCCCCGCGGGGCACTTCTGTCCCGTCGGCGAAGCTGCTGTAGTCGTTCATGGCTGCCCTCTTGCCCCTGCCGGTCGATCTTCACGATCCGCGCGGGGCGTTCAATCTGGATATCCTGTTAGCACATTTACCCGCCGAACGACACCGCCCATGGGGTGAGGTGGTCCGAGGCCGCCCAGATGTTGGGGCGGCCCGACGTCCTCCTCGGCGGTCCGGCGCCGATCGCCGGCCGCTGTCCGGTCATGCACAGATTCGTCCCCAGCCCCGCCGTGGACAAGATCGAACGGGGACTGCCTCAGCCCTTGTCGCGCGCCGCCTGCCAGCCGCGCGGGTCGTTCAGGAAGGCCTCGACCTCGGTCAGCTGGTCCTCCGGGAAGAGCGCCCGCGCCTTGGCCACCGCGAGCACGTCGCGCCAGGTGCAGAGGTGGTGCAGCGCCACGCCGTGATCGCCGAGGGTTTTCTCGGTCTCGGGGAAGATGCCATAGTAGAAGATCACCGCCGTGTGGGCGCAGGTCGCGCCGGTCTCGCGGATCGCGTCGACGAAGGACAGCTTCGAGCCGCCGTCGGTCGTCAGGTCCTCGACCAGCAGCACGCGCTGGCCCTCGGTCATCACGCCCTCGATCCGGGCGTTGCGGCCATAGCCCTTCGGCTTCTTGCGCACGTAGGTCATCGGCAGCGCCATCCGCTCGGCCACGAGGGCGGCGAAGGGGATGCCCGCCGTCTCGCCGCCCGCGACGTTGTCGAAGGTCTCCAGCCCGGCATTCCGCATCACGGTGCAGGTCAGGAAGTCCATCAGGGTCGACCGGATGCGCGGGTAGGAGATCAGCTTGCGGCAGTCGATGTAGGTCGGCGAGGGCAGGCCGGAGGCCAGCGTGAACGGGTCCTCGGGACGGAAATGCACCGCGCCGATGTCCCACAGCATCTCGGCGGTCAGGCGCGCGATGGTCGGGGCGTCGGGATAGCTGGAGGGGATCATGGGCGGGAACCTCGGGTCAGGACAGCAACTGGGACAGCGGCTGGGGGCAGGGGATCAGGCGACCGACCAGTAGACCGGGCGGCCGGGGTCGAACACGGTGACGGGGCCGGTCGCGGTGGCGACCTTGGCCGGGAAGCGGACCGGCGCGGCATGGCGCACCAGCGTGATCCTGTCCTCGTTCGGCGGCAGGCCGTAATGCGCGGGACCGTTCAGGCTGGCAAAGGCTTCGAGCTTGTCGAGCGCGCCTTCCTCCTCGAAGACCTGCGCGAGGCAGGCCATCGTGTTGGTGGCCGAGAAGATGCCCGCGCAGCCGCAGGCGCTCTCCTTGTCGTGGTCGAGATGCGGCGCGCTGTCGGTGCCGAGGAAGACGCGCGGATGCCCGGAGGCCGCGATCCTGCGCAGCGCCTCCATGTGGGTCCGGCGCTTGGCGACCGGCAGACAGTAGTAGTGCGGCTTGATCCCGCCCACGAGGATATGGTTCCGGTCGATCATCAGGTGATGCGTGGTGATCGTCGCGCCGATCGCCCCGTCCGCGCCGGTGACGTAGGCGACCGCGTCCGAAGTGGTGATGTGTTCCATCGTCACCTTCAGCCCCGGCGTTGCCCGGCGGATCGGTTCCAGCACGGTCTCGATGAACACGGCCTCCCGGTCGAAGATGTCGACGTCATGGGTCGTCACCTCGCCATGCACGCAGAGCGGGCAGCCGATCTCGGCCATCGTCTCCAGCACGGCGCGGACCTTGTCGAAGTCCCGCACGCCCGAGGCCGAGTTCGTCGTCGCCCCCGCCGGGTAGAGCTTCACCGCCGTCACGAGGCCGCTTTCGTAGGCATGGCGCAGGTCGGCCGGGTCGGTGTCCTCGGTCAGGTAGAGGGTCATCAGCGGGGTGAAACTCATCCCCTCCGGCAGCGCCTCGGTGATCCGCGCGTGGTAGCCGCCGGCCTGCGCCGCCGTCACCACCGGCGGCACGAGGTTCGGCATCACGATCGCCCGCGCGAAGTGGCGCGCCGTTTCCGGCAGCACCGCCTTCAGCATCGCGCCGTCGCGCAGGTGCAGGTGCCAGTCGTCCGGGCGGCGGATCGTCAGCGTCTGGAGCGGGGCTGGGTCGGTCATGGCGTCCTCGGTCGCGGCCTGTCCGGGCGCACCCGGGTCCGATCCGTCCTACATCGAGGCGCGGGGGCAGGGAACCCCCGGAGAGACCCGTCCGCGCCCAACATCCTCCTTGCGTTCTGCCCGGATTTTGGTCATGCTGCACCGCAGAAAGCTGCCGTTCCCGGCGGCCCGCACGCGATTTGTGTCCGGCCCGGCCTGCAAGGGTTGTCCGCCGGGTCCTGCCGTGTAGCGTCGGGACGGGGAGACCGTGATGCTCGACGCGACCGACACACTGCCGCTGATGCAGCGCACCCGGGGCGAGGCCCGCGCGGCGCTCGTCGCGGGACCGTCGGGCCCGCGCCTGAGCGACTTGCGGCAGGCGGGCAGCGCCAAGGCGATGCTGCCGCGCACCCACGGCCCGGCCCCGGAGGTCGTGTTCCTGAACACCTCGGGCGGCATCACCGGCGGCGACCGGCTGTCCTACACGCTCGACGTCGGGCCGGGCGCCCGCGTCACCGGCACCACCCAGACCGCCGAACGCGCCTATCGCGCCAGCGCCGGGTCGGTGCCCGGCCGCCTCGACACCCGCCTGTCGCTGGGCGCGGGGGCGCGGCTCGACTGGCTGCCGCAGGAGGTGATCCTGTTCGAGGGCTGCAACCTCGCGCGCAGCACCGAGGTCGAGATGGCCGCCGACGCGCAGCTCACCTTCCTCGAAACGCTGGTGCCCGGCCGCGCGGCGATGGGTGAGACCCTGTCGGCGCTCTCCCTCACCGATCACCGCCGCATCCGGCGCGGTGGCCGGCTGGTGTTCTGGGAGCCGCTGGCGCTGTCCGGACCCGACCTGACGCACCCGGCCTGCCTGGCGGGCGCGCGGGCCGTGGCGACGCTGGTCGTCGTGGCCCCCGATGCCGCCGACCGCCTCGCGCCGCTGCGCGACCGCCTCGCCGGGCTCGACGGCGTCACCGGGGCCGCCTCGGCCTGGGACGGCCGCCTCGTCGCCCGGCTCGCCGCCGCCGACGCCTGGCCGATCCGCCGCGCGCTCCATACCCTCGTTCCCGCCGTGACCGGGGCCCCGCTGCCCCGTGTCTGGCAAAGCTGATGACTGCCGAAGGACCCCACGGATGAACCTCACGCCCCGCGAAAAGGACAAGCTCCTCGTCAGCCTCGCCGCGATGGTGGCGCGCAACCGCCTGGAGCGCGGCGTCAAGCTGAACCACCCCGAGGCCATCGCGCTGATCACCGACTTCGTGGTCGAGGGCGCGCGCGACGGGCGCTCGGTCGCCGACCTGATGGAGGCGGGCGCGCATGTCGTGACCGCCGAACAGTGCATGTCCGGCATCCCCGAGATGATCCACGACGTGCAGGTCGAGGCGACCTTCCCCGACGGCACCAAGCTCGTGACCGTCCACCACCCGATCCGGTCGGGGGCCGCGTCCTGATGTTCACCTTCGTGATTGCCCTGATCGCCGGGCTGGCGACGCCGTTTGCCGAGCCGCACATCAAGACCGCGCTGGAGAGCCTGACCCTCGACGACCTGAAGATCGAGCCGGGCGAGTTCCGCACCTTCGCCTTCGCCGTGATGATGGTTGCCGCCGCGCTGCTGTCGGCGCTGGGCGGCGGCGGGTCGGCCATCGCGCTGGCGGTCGGCGGCCTGCTGGGCCTGTTCGGCAAGCGCCTGTTCGACGCCATCCGCACCAAGACCTGAGCCGCGAAGGAGACCGCATGCAACTGACCCGCCTCACCGCCGCCTACCGCATCGCCGCCGAGGCCCATGCGCGTCAGTTGCGGCGCGGACAGGCGGGCGTTGTCTATGTCGATCATCCCTGCGAGGTGGCCGATCTCGTCGCCCGCGACGGCGGGGCCGAGTCCGACGTGATCGCAGCGCTGCTGCACTACCTCGTCAACGAGGAGGCGCTGGGCCTCGACGAGATCGAGCGCCAGTTCGGCGCTGAGGTGGCGACGCTGACCCGGGGCCTCGTCCGCGATCCGCGCTGGGCCGATCTCGACCTGAAGGCGCGCAAGGCCGCGCAGGCCGAGCACCTCGAGCGTCAGCCCGACGCCGTCAAGCGCATCAAGATCGCCGACCAGACCTGCAACCTGCGCGATATCGCCCGCGACCCGCAGGCCTGGGACGTGGCGCGGGCGCGGGCCTATGTCGCCGGGGCCACCCGCGTCGTGGCCGCGATCCGCGAGGCCAGCCCGACGCTGGCCGCCAAGTTCGACGACGCCCGCGACCGCGCGCTGGCCGCGCTCGCCGGGTCCATGGATGCCAGCGCAGAGGACCGTGCATGATCCCCGGAGAATATTTCATCGCCGAGGGCGACATCACCCTCAACGCAGGCGCCGAGGCCATCACGCTGATGGTCGCCAACACCGGCGACCGGCCGGTTCAGGTCGGCAGCCACTACCATTTCGCGGAAACCAATTCCGGCCTCTCCTTCGACCGCGACGCGGCGCGGGGGAGGCGACTGGACATTGCCGCCGGGACCGCTGTCCGGTTCGAACCCGGACAGAGCCGCGAGGTCCGCCTTGTGCCGTTGGGAGGCACGCGCAGGGTTTTCGGCTTCAACCAAAAGGTCATGGGAGACCTCTGATGTTTGAACCCAAAACACCGATCGATATCTGGCTCTCGAGCCTCTCTTTCTGGAAAGCCTCCGTGGACATGCAGGCCCGCATGGCCAGCCAGATGCTGCGATACAGCGGCGTCACCCCGTTCTTCGGGGCCCAGTTGCACGGCGAGACCGGCGAGGCCGTGACGCC
>JAUHZL010000480.1 GCA_030425945.1 Alphaproteobacteria bacterium
ACAGGCACCGGCCCGACCATGATCTGACGCGACTTGCGGCGCTCGATGGTGCGCCAGGGACGAACGGCATTCAGGGACATCTGGACAGGTTCCGCTTCAGTGACAGCTTGTGTGTCAACCTAAGCCGGGCGGTCCCGCGCGGCAATGGCCCGCGGACGACAAAGCCTGCCGCGGCAGGGCGCGCCCGCTCAGTCTTCGGCGTTGGCGACGTTGACCACCGCGGCCAGCTCCGGGTCGGCCTCGAGATCGGCCATCTGGTACCGCTCGCGCAGCGCCTCGGGGCTGAGTTCCACGTTCGAAGCCACAGCCCCGGCCGTGCCCGCCGGTCCGTAGATGGTGCCGCCGACCGAGAAGAAGACCGAACCCGCCGCGCCCGCGCGCAGCACCGGCGGGGCCGCGCTTTCGGGCAGGGCGAACCGCTCGCCGGGTTCCATTATCTTTTCCAGCAGGATCGTGCCGTCGGCGGCGCGCACCCGCACCCAGGCGGCGGCGGTCGCGATGACCGCCACATCGGGGGCGGCGTCGGCGACGACCTGCACCGGGGCCACGGGGTCGGCCTCGGCCATCGCCAGTTGCGGCGCGGCCGGGGCGGCCAGCAGGCCGGTCTCGTCGGGGTCGATCATGCCGATGGGCCCGTCGCGCGGCGTCAGCACCGGCGCGTCCAGGACCTGCGGCCGGTAGAGCCGGTCCAGCGCATCGACGGAGGGCGACGTGACCTCGGCGGTCTCGATCGTGGTATCGGCGGCCGGGCGCACACCGTCGAGCGGGTCGATCTCGCTCAGCAGCGTCGGCTGGGCCTCGACCGGCACCACGTTCACGCGCTGCAACTCGCGCACCACGCTCAGCCCGCCGTAGCCGAGGCCGAGGATCAGCGCGAGCAGCACCGCCGCCGAGCCGAGCGCGCCGGGATCAAGCTGCGCGTACCAGGGCGTGATGGTGCTGGTCTGCGGCACGCCGCGCCCGAGCACCGGGTCGGCCGACACCGGGCGGCGCGGCTCGATCTTGCGGGCGGGTTCCGCCGGTTTCGACAGGCCCGCGCCATGCACGCCGGCAAAGCCGCTCTCGCGGCAGAATTTCTCGTAGGCCTCGTCCGGGTCCAGCCCGAGGAACCGCGCATAGCTGCGCACGTACCCGGCGATGAAGCCCGGCCCGTCGAACCCGGCGGGATTGCAGTCCTCGATGGCGGCGAGGTACTCGGCCTTGATGCGGAGCTGGCGCTGGATGTCGAGCAGGGACAGACCCATCGTGGCGCGCTCGCCGCGGATCTGGTCACCCAGCGTCACATAGAAATCGTCATAACCGCGCAGCGGCTCCTCGTCCGTACCGGATCCGGAATAGACGTCGCCGCCCGTCATGCCGCTCGCCCCATACACTGCCCCAAACCTGTACTGCGTGCCCCTGTCGGACACATGCCACTGTCCTGATCGATTCGTAGCGGTCGATCTGGTTTTTAGCTAACACAAGGCTAAGGACGGCGCGAGATATCCTGAGGTCAGGCGCTCATTTCGGCGCGAT
>JAUHZL010000139.1 GCA_030425945.1 Alphaproteobacteria bacterium
GACCCGCGAACAGCATCGAGGACAGCACGTTCACATGGGCGAGGCCGCCGCGCAGGTGGCCCATCAGGGCCTGCGCGAATTCCACCAGCCGCTCGGTGATGCCGCCGCGGTTCATCAGCTCGCCCGCCAGCATGAAGAACGGAATGGCCATCAGCGGGAAGCTGTCCATGCCGTTGTAGACGTTGCGGTAGAGCAGGACGATGTCGCGCGTCGAGCCGTCGAGGAACAGCAGCAGACCCGGCGCGAAGACCAGCCCGAAGAACACGGGCAGGCCGATCATCAGGAAGACGAGGAAGAGGGGCAGGAACCAGACCAGCATGTTCTTACTCCGCGCCCGAGACCGCTTCGCCCGGGATCGGGCGCAGCCGGTCCTCGCCGCCGAGCAGCGACACGACGCTGCGCAGCACGAGTTCCACGTTGACGATCAGCAGCAGGACGCTGCCGACCACGAGCGACGACATCATCCAGCTGCGCGGCACCTTGGTCCAGCTGCCGTCGAGGGACGGGTACCACAGCGAGTCGGTGGCGAAGCGGCCGCCGAAGCCGGTGACCTCGGCCCAGCCGATCTGCACCGCGACCACGAGGACGAGCGAGGCGATCAGCAGCAGGAGCAGCGAGATCACCGCGCCGATCGTTTTCGGGAAGGCCAGCAGCACCATGTCGATCGCCACGAACCCGCCGCGGCGATAGGCGAGGGGCGCCATCAGGCCGGTCATCCACAGCATCATGAAGCGCGCCGCCTCGTCGGGCCAGGGCAGGGCGTTGCCGAGCACGTAGCGGAAGAACACCTGAATCAGGATCGCCAGCACCATGAAGGCGATGGCGATGATCGAGATCCACCGTCCGACGGCGAGGATGCCGTCCACGAAGACCTGCAAAGGCTTCAAGAGCCCAAGCAACAGCGCCATGCGACGCCCTCCCTCCCTGTCGGCCCCGCGTGGGGGCCAGTTGATGACCGGCCGGGTCTTGCTGCCCGGTCCGGCGTCCCCGGTAGGCCCGGGGTCAGCCTTGCGCGGCGAAGCCGCCGTAGCGGCCCTGCGCGAAAATCAACGGTGCCCCGTCGCCCGGCGTGGCGCGCAGCACCTCGCCCACGACGATGACGTGATCGCCGCCCTCGTGCACCGCCACCTTGCGGCATTCGAAGCGGGCGAGGCAACCGGCCAGAAGCGGCACCCGGTCCGGGCAGGCGTGCCATTCGGCATGTTCGAAGTCCCAGCCGTCCTTGGCGAAGCGGCGGCCGACCTCGGCCTGCCCCTGTTCGAGGACGTGGATCGCGTAGCGGTCGGTCTCGGTGAAGGGCGCGAAACGGGCCGAGGCGCGCGCGGGCGACCACAGCACCAGCGGCGGGTCGAGCGACAGCGAGGCGAAGCTGTTCGCGGTGATCGCCACCGGACCCTTC
This sequence comes from Alphaproteobacteria bacterium, assembly GCA_030425945.1. GTDB lineage: Bacteria > Pseudomonadota > Alphaproteobacteria > Rhodobacterales > Rhodobacteraceae > Dinoroseobacter. The sequence continues at coordinate 1,400 of JAUHZL010000139.1, forward strand.
TCGGTCTGGCAGGTCACCACGGTCACGCCGGTCGCGAACTGGCCGAGCGTGTCCCGGAACGCGCGCGGGTCCGTCGCCGGGTCGAAGGCGCGGGTCTCGTTCATGGCTCGTCCTTCCGGGCTTTGGGTCAGGCCGCCGTCCATCTAGGGCACCTCATGGCCGAGGGCGAGGGTGTAGAGCTCGAACCAGCGCTGCCGGGTCATCTTCACCTGCATCGCCTGCCCGAGGGTGCGGATGCGGGGCAGGGCGTTGGTGCCCATCACGGGCAGGATGCGCACCGGGTGGTGCAGCAGCCACGCCACCGCGACCGCCGCGGCATCGGTGCCGGTCTCCTCGGCGATCTCGGTCAGCTTCTCGCGCAGGGGCGCCGAGCTTTCGGCAAAGAGCGAGCCGCCGCCCAGCGGCGACCACGCCATCGGGGCCACGCCGCGCTCCTGCAGGAAGGCGATGTCGCCGTTGGTGAAGGGCTGGTGATGCACCAGCGAGACCTCGATCTGGTTGGTCACCAGCGGGGTCTCCATCGACGCCTGCAGCAGCGTCCAGTCCCACGGGCGGAAGTTCGACACGCCGACGGCGCGGACCTTGCCCGAGCGCACGACCTCGTCCAGCGCCGCGCCGGTCTCGCAGGCGTCCATCAGCGGGTCGGGGCGGTGGATCAGCAGCAGGTCGATCCGGTCGGTCCCGAGCAGCGACAGCGAGGTGTCGACCGAGTTCAGGATATGCGCCCGGCTGGTGTCGTAATGCTTGACCGGGGCCGAGGCATAGCGCCCTGCGGGGGCGATGATATCGCACTTGGTGACGATCTCGATCCGGTCCTTCAGATGCGGCGCGCGGGCCAGCATCCGGCCGAAGATCTCTTCGACGGTGTAACCGCCGTAGATGTCGGCATGGTCCATCGTGGTGATGCCCTGCTCGAGGCAGGCTTCCACCTTGGCCTGGACATGGGCGTCGGAGGTGTCTGCGTCGTCGCCGAGCCGCCACATCCCGTAGACGATGCGGCTCAGGCTCAGGTCGGCGGTCAGGTCGATACGATCCATGCGGAAGCGGTCCTCAGCGGCGCGCGCCGACGCCGAGCGGCGTGGCGGGCGTGGTCGCGGGCACGCGGCCATAGGCCTGCGGCAGCGACACGGTTTTCAGATGCGGCATCACGCGGCTGCCGAAGTGGCGGCACTCGTCCAGATGCGGGTAGCCCGAGAAGATGAAGGCGCGGATGCCCATCTTCTGGTAGGCCTCGATTTCCGACAGCACCTGGTCGGTCGAGCCGACCAGCGCCGCGCCGCAGCCCGAGCGGGCCCGGCCGACGCCGGTCCACAGGTGCGGCTCGACGTAGCCGAACTTGTCGGCCAGTTCGCGGGCACGCGACTGGTGAGCGACGCCGAGCGAGATCGAGTCATGCGCCCGGTCGCGGATCAGCTTGCCGTATTCGTCGTCGAGCTTGCTGACGAGATGCTCCGCATACTCGCGCGCCTCCTGCTCGGTGTCGCGGACGATCATGTGGACGCGCAGGCCGTAATCCAGCGTCCGGCCATGCGCCTCGGCGCGGGCGTTCACCGCCCTCATCCGCTCGGCGATCTGGTCCTTCGGCTCGGGCCACATCAGGTAGACGTCGCAGTGTTCGGCGCAGAGCTCGATCGCGTCGGGCGAGTAGCCGCCGAAGTACAGCAGCGGTCCGCCGGTCTGGTAGGGCTTGGCCGGATCGGTCGTCAGCCCTTTGAAATCATAGACTTCGCCGGTGAAGTTGATCTTGTCCTGGGTCCAGGCCTGCTTCAGGATCTGCACCACCTCGCGCGAGCGCCGGTAGCGGAAGCCCGACTCGGCCACCTCGCCCGGGAAGTCCGACGAGATGATGTTCACCGTCAGCCGCCCCTCCAGCATGTGGTCGAGCGTGGCGATGGTGCGGGCCAGCATGATCGGCTGCATCTCGCCGCAGCGGACGGCGGCCAGCATGTTGATCTTCGAGGTCAGCGGCGCGCAGCCCGCGACGAAGCTCAGCGTGTCCTGCCCGACCTGGTAGGACGAGGGGCACAGGATGTTGCGGAAGCCCTGCGCCTCGGCCTCCTTCACGATCGAGGAGCAATGCGCGAAGGACGAGCGCAGGCTGCCGTCGGGGACGCCGAGGAATTCGTAGTCGTCCGAGCAGAGCGCGGCGAACCACGACACCTCCGCCCCGTCCAGATCGGCCGATGTCACCGGAACCACGGTCATGTGGATGCGTCTCCCTTCTGGCGTCCCGCGCTTCGTTAGCGCTGTCATTTGCCCCTTGCCTAGCACCGGATTTGAGATGCATCAATCCTGCATCAATTCTTTTTTCCACCCCGCCGCCGGGCCCGATGACCGATACCGCCGCCCTTCCGAAGTACCTCCAGGTGTCCGAGCGCCTGGCCCGCCAGGTGACCGCCGGGCTGCTGCGCGCGGGCGAACGCCTGCCGCCCGAACGCGAGATGGCCGAGGGGCTCGGCATCGCCGTCGGCACCCTGCGCAAGGCGCTCGACCAGTTGGCGGCGCAGGGCATGCTGGAGCGCGTGCAGGGCTCGGGAAACTACATCAGGAAGCCCGTGCAGGCCTCCAACATATATGCGTTTTTCCGGCTTGAGCTTGTCGCGGGCGGGGGGCTTCCGACGGCCCGGGTAATGACCGTCGAGCGGGTTGCGAAGCCGGGCGATCTGCCTGCCTTCGGCACCAGCGCGGAGGGGCACCGCATCCGGCGGCTGCGCGCGCTCGACGGGGTGCCGGTGGCGCTCGAGGAGATCTGGCTCGACGGGGACGTGGCGGCGCGGGTCACGCCCGCCGACCTGTCGGAGTCGCTCTATCTCTTCTACCGCGAGCGGCTCGGCCTCGCCATCACGCGAATCGAGGACCGGGTCGGCATCGCACCCCCGCCGGGCTTCGGCGCCGAGGCGCTGGCGCTGCCCGATCCCGCCTGTTTCGTCGAGCGGCTGAGCTGGGCGGTGGAGGATCACCCGATCGAGTTTTCGCGCACCTGGGTCCATTCCGACCGGGCCCGTTATGTCGCGCGCAGTTAGGGCCAGAGGAGGGCCTGCCCCAGAATGACACTGAAATACGGGCTTATCGGCGCCGGGATGATGGGCCAGGAGCACATCCGGAACATCGCGCTGCTGCACGAGGTCGAGGTCGCGGCCTTCTACGAGCCGGACGAGGGCATGGCCGCCGCGGCGCAGGCGCTGGTGCCGCAGGCCGCGCGCGTCGGCAGCGTGGCCGAGGTGCTGGCGCGCGAGGATCTCGATGCGCTGGTCATCGCCTCGCCGAACCATCTGCACGTCGGCCAACTGGAAGAGATTGCCGCGACGCGCCCCCTGCCGGTCCTCTGCGAAAAGCCGATCTGCACCCAGCCCGGCGATCTGGCACGAATCGAGTCGCTGGTGTCCAGCTTCCCGGCCCCGATCTGGGTCGCGATGGAGTATCGCTACATGCCTCCGGTGGCGGCGCTGCTCGAATCGATGACGCGCGTCACAGGTGGCGTGAAGATGCTGTCGATTCGTGAACACCGCTTCCCGTTTTTGGCCAAGGTCGGCGACTGGAACCGGTTCAACGCGAACACCGGCGGCACCTTCGTCGAGAAGTGCTGCCACTTCTTCGACCTGATGCGGCACGCGCTCGGCTCGGACCCGGTCCGCGTCACGGCCAGCGCGGGGCAGGCGGTGAACCACCTCGACGAGCGCTATGGCGACCGGGTGCCGGACATCTGGGACCATGGCTATGTGCTGGTCGACTTCGCCTGCGGGACCCGCGCGATGCTGGAGCTGTGCATGTTCGCGGAGGGCTCGCGCTACCAGGAAGAGCTGTGCGCCGTGGGGCCGAAGGGCAAGATCGAGGCGCTGGTGCCCGGCCCGACCCGGTTCTGGAACATGGACGCGGGCGCGCCGCCGGTGCCGCAGGTGATCGAGAGCCCGCGCTACCCGACCGGGGTCGTCACCCGCGACGTGCCGGTCGATGCGACCCTGCTGGCGGCGGGCGACCACAACGGATCGACCTTCTACCAGCACCGGCAGTTCGCCGATCTGGTGCGCAAGGGCAGCGGCCAGCCCGAGGTCAGCCTGCGCGACGGGGCCTGGGCGGTTGCCATGGGCCTCGCGGCCCAGATGGCGGCGGCCGAGGGGCGCGTGGTTGAAATGTCCGAGATCTATGCGCCCGCGGGTTGAGCCCGGCGATATCTGGGGTCAATTCGTCGAAAATTTCGCGCATTGACAGATTGTCGCACCCTGCCGATGGCCTAGGTAGAGCCGGGAACGATCCCGACTCTGCCCCAGGGCCCCGCGATGCCGTACCTTATCCGCTTCATGATCCGCCATTTCTCGCTGGGCTTCGCGCTCGGGCTGACAGTCGTCGGCCTGATGGTCTGGCACGATGTCCTCAACCTTGGCCGTCTCTTCGACGGCAAGGACACGCTGGGCGCGCTCGCGCTGTTCTGCGGGCTGATGGGGCTGACCTTTGGCTCGGTCCAGATGGCCGTGGCGGTGATGACCGCCGAGGATCCCGGCGTCGCCCCGGTCCGCGAGCCCGGCCCGGCCGAGGCGGCCCGCTGGAAGGAAGTGCAGGATCGCCGCGCGCAGAAGCCGCCGCGGCGGGGCTGAGACCCCCGGCGCGCGTCGGGCCGGGGTGGACCGGGGCGCGCCGGGGGCTCTCGCCCGACCGGGGGCTCAGCAGATCCGGGGCAATTGTTCCCCGACGAGCATGTCCACGATTCGACGCCCTCCGAAGAGCGTATTCATGACAACACGTCCGGGATTGGCGGCGGTTGCGCGCCCGATGGCGACCGCGTTGCGGCCTTCCGGCGTGGCCCGCATGGCCGCCAGCGCCGCCTCGGCCTCGTCCGCGGGGACGAAGGTGACGAGGGTGCCCTCGTTGGCGAGGTAGAGCGGGTCGAGTCCGAGAATCTCGCACATCCCCTTGACCTCGGGCCGCAGGGGCAGGGCGGTCTCGTCGATCTCGATGCCGACGCCGGCCTCGGCGGCGATCTCGTTCAGGGCGCTGGCGACCCCGCCGCGCGTGGCGTCGCGGGCGGCTCGCGTGCCGGGTGCCGCCGCGATCAGCGCCTCCATCAGGTGGCCCAATCCTGCACAGTCGCTGACAAGATCGGTCGACAGCGCCATGTCCCCGCGCGCGGCGAGGATCGCCGCCCCGTGGTCGCCCAGCACCCCGTTGACCAGCGCCACGTCGCCCGGCCGCACCCGGGGGGCGGCCAGCGACCGGCCCGGCGGGATCACGCCGACCCCGGCGGTGGTCACGAAGACGGTGTCCGCCGCGCCGCGCTGCACCACCTTGGTGTCGCCGGTCACGATCCGGACCCCGGCCTTCTCGGCCTCGGCCTGCATCGAGGCGACGATCCGGCGCAGCAGCGCGATCTCGCAGCCCTCTTCGATGATGAAGGCCGCCGACAGCCAGAGCGGGCGCGCGCCGCCCACCGCGAGGTCGTTGACCGTGCCGCACACCGCGATCTTGCCGATGTCGCCGCCGGGAAACTCGACCGGCGAGACGACGAAACTGTCCGTGGTGAAGGCCAGCTGCGCGCCCGGTTCGGCCAGTGCGGCATGGGTCAGCCGCGCCTGGTCCTCGGTCCCCGGTGGCAGGAACACGCCGGTGAAGACGCTGTCGATCAGGTCGCGCATGGCGCGTCCGCCGCCGCCGTGCGACAGGGTGACATGGGTATCGCGCAGGCGGGCGGGGGGCATCGCGTTCATTCCGCCGCCTCCAGCGCCCGCGCCCCGCCGTACTGGTAATAGGCCGCGCAGGCGCCCTCGGACGACACCATCAGCGCGCCCAGCGGCATCTCGGGCGTGCAGCCGCGCCCGAACTGCGGACAGGCGGTCGGTTTCATGCGGCCGGTCATCACCGCCCCGCAGGCGCAGCCCTCGGGCTCGGGCACGACCCGCGGCGCGCCCTTGCCATAGCCGACACCGAATTTCGATTCCGCGTCATACATACGATAGGCATCACGGATCCGCAGGCCGGAGGCGTCGATCTCGCCCAACCC
>JAUHZL010000140.1 GCA_030425945.1 Alphaproteobacteria bacterium
AGCACGTTGGCGAGCACGCCGGTGCGGTAGATGCCGTCGGTGGTCGGGTCGTCCTCGGAGGCGTCGATCTGGCTGGACAGCAGGATCTGCGTGTCCTCGCGCATCACCTCCTCCAAGGCCCGCACGGATTTCTCGCGGCCCACGAAGAGCGGCACGATCATGTGCGGGAACACCACGATATCGCGGAGCGGCAATACCGGGTAGCTGGAGCGGCTGTGTTGGGTCATGTCACGTCCTTTTCTCGGGCGGCCGGGCACGTCCCTCTCCGGAGGCAACGCGGCCCGCCCCACGTCCGCCAATACTTGCGCCCGCCGCCGGGCAGATTCAAGCGCGACCGGGGTCGCGGCACCGGGACACGGATTATGGCTCAACATTCGGGCGCATCGGGCGCATACTGGTGCCGAGGCAATCGCCGCGACAAGACCCGGCCAAGGGCAGCGCAGGCGGCATTTCGAGGCAGGTCAGGGCCGCGCCCCCCGCGCGCGTCCGGCAGAGCAGAAGATGGGACAGGCATTTCATGACACTCGAGCGGCTCCCCGCCCGCGACACGCTTGCGCGGCTTCGGGACAACAAGCATCGCATCTATCCCAGCGAGAAGCGCGGCGCCGAGCGGCTGATGCCCTTCGCCCGCCCGGCGGTGAAGGCGGGCTTCCGGTTTGGGCCGGAGGCGAAGATCTTTGCCACGGGATCGTGCTTTGCCCGCAACGTCGAGAAGTCGCTTCGCTTCATCGGGGCGAACGTGGTGTCTAGCCCGACCGACATCCCGGTGCCGTCGGGGGCGACGCAGGTCTTCCAGCTCTACAACAAGTACACCGTCCACTCGATCCTGAACGAGTTCCGCTGGGCGCTCGGCGGCGCCCCGGTCGATCACGCGGCCACGCTGATCGCGGACGCGCAGGGCAATTACTACGACTTGCAGGTCGCGGCCTCGTCCGACATCACCGGCGACCGGGATACGATGACGGCCTTCCGCGCGGCCTACAACGCATCCTTCGCGCGGGCGGCCGAGGCCGACGTGGTGATCCTGACGCTGGGCCTCGTCGAGTGCTGGTACGACCTCGAGACCGGGCTTTACCTGAACATGGCGCCGCCGAAGCCGTTGCTCGACGCGCACCCCGACCGGTTCGAGTTCCGCCTGCTCGACCACGATGACGTCTACCGCGCGCTCTGCGACATCCATGCCCTGCTGACCGAGGGGCGGGCCGACCCGCCGCGCCTGCTGGTGACCGTCTCGCCGGTCGGCCTCGCGGCCACCTTCCGCGAGATGGACGTGCTGGTGGCCAACAGCTATTCGAAGTCGGTCCAGCGCGCCGCGGTCGAGGCGTTCGTCCTCAGCCACGACGCCAGCTACTTCCCGTCCTACGAGTACGTGACCCTGACCGACCGCAAGTTCGCCTGGGGCAACAAGGACTTTCGCCACGTCCGGCAGGAGACCGTGGACCGGATCATGGCCGACGTGCTGGAGGCCTATGTCGGCCCGTCGCCGGAACAGCGCCTGCTGCACGTCCGCGGCCACGCGCAGGCCCATTTCGACGCGGACGACCATGACACGGTGGCCGCGCTGATCGAGCCCTACCTCGCCGAGATGGGCGACGAGCCCGAACTCCTGTGGCTGCTGGCGCGGTCCGAGCGGGCGCGCGGCAACTGGGAGCGGTCGGTGGACGTGTGCCGCCGCCTGATCGCGCTCGAGCCCGAAGGCCTGCTGAAATCGGCCGGGCGCACCGCGCTCAACACGCTGGCGATGATCCTGAAGAAGGGCGACGACAGCGCCGCGCCGCAGTTGGCCGAGATGGCCGACTGGTATCGCGCGCAATTCCCCGAGGATGCCGACTTCGTGAAGAAGTTCGCCTGAGACCGGCTCAGAGCGGCGGGATGTCTCCTTCGGCCCGCGTCGCGTGGAACCGCGCGACGAAGGCCGGCAGGTCCCCCGCCGCGATGGCGTCGCGCAGCCCCTGCATCAACTGCTGGTAGTAGTGCAGGTTGTGCCAGGTCAGCAGCATCGAGCCGAGGATTTCCTGCGCCCGGATCAGGTGGTGCAGGTAGGCCCGCGAATAGCTGCGGCAGGCGGGACAGGTGCAGCCCTCGTCCAGCGGGCGCGGGTCCTCGGCGTGGCGGGCGTTCTTCAGGTTGACCGCGCCGCGCGGCGTGAAGGCCTGCCCGGTGCGCCCGGACCGCGAGGGCAACACGCAGTCGAACATGTCGATGCCGCGTTCCACGGCGCCCACGATGTCGTCGGGCTTGCCGACCCCCATCAGGTAGCGCGGCTTGTCCTCGGGCAGCTGGCCCGGCGCGTAGTCGAGCACGCCGAACATCGCCGCCTGCCCCTCGCCCACCGCGAGGCCGCCGACCGCGTAGCCGTCGAAGCCGATCCCGGTCAGGGCCTTGGCGCTTTCGGCGCGCAGGTCCTGCTCCAGCCCGCCCTGCTGGATGCCGAAGAGCGCATGTCCCGGCCGGTCCCCGAAGGCCTCGCGCGAGCGCGCGGCCCAGCGCATCGACAGCCGCATCGACTGCTCGATCCGGGCGCGGTCGGCGGGCAATGCCGGGCACTCGTCGAAGCACATCACGATGTCCGAGCCGAGCAGCTTCTGGATCTCCATCGAGCGTTCCGGCGACAGCATGTGTTTCGAGCCGTCGATGTGGCTGCGGAAGGTCACGCCGTCCTCGGTCAGCTTGCGCAGCTCGGCGAGGCTCATCACCTGGAAGCCGCCCGAATCCGTCAGGATCGGCCGGTCCCAGTTCATGAAGCGGTGCAGACCGCCCAGCCGGGCGATCCGCTCGGCCGTCGGGCGCAGCATCAGGTGGTAGGTGTTGCCCAGCAGGATGTCGGCCCCGGTCTCGCGGACGCTCTCGGGGCGCATCGCCTTGACCGTCGCCGCCGTGCCGACCGGCATGAAGGCGGGCGTGCGGATCTCGCCGCGCGGGGTCGAGATGACACCGGTGCGGGCACGGCCACAGGTGGCGGCAAGGGTGAAGCTGAAACGCGCGGTCATGGGACGGGCCTTTGCGGGAACCTCCCCCTTCTAGGGATTTTGCGCGCCCCGTCCAGCCACGCACGGAAAGCGCCGCGGCGCACTGGACGAAGCCCGGGCTATTCCTTATGTAATCGCTCAACAAAGCCTGCGAGGTCCGCCATGCCGAACGATGCCACGCCGATGGAAGGCGCGCCGCTGATCAAGCCCTCGACCACCGACCACCCGCTCTACGACACCGTCGTCGAGGCCTGCCGCACCGTCTATGACCCGGAAATCCCGGTGAACATCTACGACCTGGGGCTGGTCTACACGATCGACATCACGCCGGAGGCCGAGGTCAACGTGGTGATGACCCTGACCGCGCCGGGCTGCCCCGTCGCGGGCGAGATGCCGGGCTGGGTCGCCGACGCCGTCGAGCCGCTGCCGGGCGTCAAGCAGGTGAACGTCGAGATCACCTGGGACCCGCCCTGGGGCATGGACATGATGTCCGACGAGGCCAAGCTGGAACTCGGCTTCATGTGATCCGGGCGGGGTCCGCCCCGCCTTTCGGTCGGATGGTGCGGCCCGGGGATTTCTGCGACGGATTCGGGGCCGGAGGGCGTGCGACGCGCTCCAGACACCGATCCGTGAGCCGCATCTTGAACCTCGTTCGCAACGCCCGAGTCCGTCAGCGCATCAAGCAGGCCTATCTGGTCCAGCACCCTACGGGGCTGCTGATGGACTGGAGCCGCGAGGTGCATTTCCTGCACATCGGCAAATGCGCCGGCAGCCAGATCCGGGCCGTGATCGCCCGTCTGAGCGCAGACCCCGAGCTTCCGATCCGGGCCCACGGGCACGCGATCAAGCTGCACCACCTTCCGGGGCGCCCGCGGTATTTCTTCTCGATCCGGAAACCCGAGGCGCGGTTCGTCTCGGCCTTCTACTCGCGCAAGAACCAGGGCCTGCCCCTGCGGCTGCATCCGTGGCACGGGCCGGAAACCGTGGCCTTCGGGCGGTTTCAGCACGCCAACGACCTCGCCGAGGCCCTGTTCGCCCCCGGGGCGGACGGCGCGGCCGCGTTGCAGGCGATGAAGGCGATCCATCACCTGAACGACGACCAGATCGACTGGTTCCTGATGCGGGCCGACCTTTTCGGGGCCTATGCCCCGCTGGCGATCCTGCGGCAGGAACATCTGCAGGCCGACCTGGGCGCGCTGCTCGTCAGGCTCGGGGTGCCCGACCGGGCCGAGGCGCTGCTGGCCGACACCGGCGAGATGCGGAACGCCACCGACGGGATGGACAAGCCGCCGCTCAGCCCGCTCGCCCGCGAGAACCTCGCCCGCTGGTACGCGCAGGACAGCGCCTTCTATGCCGTCTGCGAGCACTGGATCGCCGAGCGTCAGGCGATGGCCTGACGGCCCGGCCCTTGAGACGGGGACCAAGATACCCTAGTTTCGAGGTCAGGATTACCTGAGGAGCATCCCATGTTCGGCATCCCCGGCAAGCAGGCCGTCAGCATGACCCCCGCCGCCGCCGCCCATATCCGCAAGCTGATGGAGCGGGACGGGCACCAGGGGCTGCGCATCGGCGTCAAGAAGGGCGGCTGCGCGGGCATGGAATACACCATGGAATACGCCGCCGAGGTCAACCCGATGGACGAGATCGTCGAACAGGACGGCGCGCGGGTGATGATCGCGCCGATGGCGCAGATGTTCCTGTTCCGGACCGAGATCGACTACGAGACCAGCCTGCTCGAGTCGGGCTTCAAGTTCCGCAACCCGAACGTGGCCGATGCCTGCGGCTGCGGCGAGTCGATCAAGTTCAAGGACGTGGCCGAGCTGGAAGCCGAACGCGCGGCCGCGCAGGGGTGAGCGTCTCGGCCGAGGCGATCGATGCCGCGCGGGATCTGTTTTCCGGGCTGGGCGAGATCACCACGCGGCGCATGATGGGCGGTCTCTGCCTCTATCACCGGGGGACGATCTTCGCGATCCTGCATCCCGACGGCGGCCTGATGCTGAAGGGCGCGGGCGCCTTCCGGGACGAGCTCGAGGCCGCCGGGTGCACCCGCTGGACCTATGCCCGCGAGGGGCGCGACACCGTCACCGCGATGCCCTACTGGTCCCTGCCCGAGGGGGCCGAGGACGATCCGGACCTCGCCTGTGCCTGGGCCCGGCGGGCGCTCGATCACCTGTGATCCGCGCCGGACCGGCCCGGCGGGGTACGCGGGGGCAAGCCTTGACCGCTGCCTGCCGCCTTGCGATGCAGGGGAGACATGACAGGGAGGACAGCGGATGCGGCGCAAACTGGCGGCGGGCAACTGGAAGATGAACGGCACCATCGAGGCGCTGCCTGAACTCGGTGCCATCGCGGCGCTGGCCTCCGACACCGGTCCCGAAGTCCTGATCTGCCCCCCTGCCACGCTGCTGTCGCGTGCGGCTGACGCGGCGCGCGGCACCTTCCTCGCCATCGGCGGGCAGGACTGCCACGCGAAGACGAGCGGCGCGCACACCGGCGACGTGTCGGCCGAGATGCTGCGCGACGCGGGGGCCAGCCATGTGATCCTCGGCCACTCCGAACGCCGCGCCGATCACGGGGAAACCGACGCGCTCGTCGCCGCCAAGACCGAGGCCGCCTGGGCCGCCGGCATGACCGCCATCGTCTGCGTCGGCGAGACCGAGGCGCAGCGCGACGCGGGCGAGACGCTCGCGGTCATCTCGGGCCAGCTTGCGGGGTCGGTGCCGGACGGGGCCGACGCGGGGCGCCTCGTGATCGCCTACGAGCCGGTCTGGGCCATCGGTACCGGGCGCACGCCCACCACCGACGAGATCGCCGAGGTGCATGCCCGCCTGCGCGCGGACCTCGTGGCCCGGTTCGGCGCGGAGGGCGGTGCGATGCGGCTGCTCTACGGCGGGTCGGTCAAGCCCGGCAACGCGGCGGCGATCTTCGCGATCCCCGAGGTGGACGGCGCGCTGGTCGGCGGGGCCTCGCTGAAGGCTGCCGACTTCGGCCCCATCGTCGCCGCGCTGGACGCCTGAGCCCGCCCCGCCCCATACTGCGGCCATGACCGCCCTGCGCCCCCCCGTTTCCCGCCTGCGCTCGCCCGGCCTGCTGGTTGCCGGGGCGGTGCTGGCGTTGCTGACGGGCGCGCTCGCCGCCCTGCCGAAGGTCGAGCGCAGCTTCATCGTCGAGGAAGGGCTGCGGGCCGAGGCGACGCTGAAACTGGCGGTCGAGGCGATGCGCGGCACCCTGACCCGCGCTGAGACCCTGCCCGCCCTGATCGCGGAACGCCCGATCCTCGCCCAGTTGCTGCGCGATCCCGGGAACGAGGGCCTCGCCCCCTTCGTCAACGAGCAACTGCGCCAGACAGCGCTCGCGCTGAACGTGTCGGACGTCTACGTGATGGACCTGAACGGCACCACGGTCGCCGCCAGTTCCTATCGGTCGGAACGGTCCTTCGTCGGCCAGAACTTTGCCTATCGGCCCTATTTCACCCAGGCGCTGGTCGGCGGCGACACGCGGTTCCATGCGCTCGGGACGACCTCGGGCGAGCGGGGGTATTTCGTGGCCGCCCCGGTCATCGACCGGACCGAGGTGGTCGGCGTCGTCGCGGTGAAGGCGAACGTCGAGGAGTTCGAGGACAGCTGGACCGGCGGCGGCTCGGACCTGATCGTGGTCGACCGCAACAATGTCATCTTCCTGTCGAGCCGTCCCGACCTGCGCTTCCGCACGCTGGTGCCGCTGTCGGAAGAGACCGTCGCCGCCATCGGCGCCATCCGGCAGTATCCGCTGTCCCGGCTGGTGCGCCTCGATAGCACGACCGAACCGCTGAGCGACGAGCTGAGCCTGATCCGCTTCGCGGACGAGGGCGCGCGGTCGGAATACGTGACCTCGATGCGCCTGATCGCGACGGCGGGCTGGCGCGCCTCGATCCTGACCCCGACCGGCCCCGCCCGGGCGCAGGCGCGCGTCCTGATGGCGGTGCTGGTCCTAGCGATCCTGCTCGCGGGCCTCGTCGCGGCGGTCTACCTGCAACGCCGCGCCCGGCTGGTCGAGCGTCTGGCGGCGCAGGCCGCCACGCAGGACCTGCTGGAACGGCGGGTGGCCGAGCGGACCGCCGATCTCGACCGCGCCATCGACCGGTTGCAGAGCGAGGTCGAGGAACGCCGCGCGACCGAGGCGGCGCTGCGCCGGACGCAGGCGGAACTGGTGCAGGCGGGCAAGCTCGCGGCGCTGGGACAGATGTCGGCGGCGCTCAGCCACGAGTTCAACCAGCCCCTCGCGGCGGTGAAGTCCTATGCCGAGAACGCCGCGACCTTCCTCGACCGGGGCCGGGCCGACGAGGCGCGGCAGAACATCACGCTGATCTCGACGATGGCCGACCGGATGGCGGCGATCTCGAAGCACCTGCGCAACTTCGCCCGCCGCCCGATGGA
>JAUHZL010000141.1 GCA_030425945.1 Alphaproteobacteria bacterium
CCTCGGTCCAGCAGACCGCCGCCTATTTCCGCGAGCGCCGGATCGGGGCGGTGATCTTCCCCGTCGACGCCGAGCGCGAGACCGGGTTCCGCCGCTACTCGAACGAGGAGGTCGCGCAGATCGCGGCCGAGAACAGCGACATCCTGATCCCCTTCGCCAGCATCGACCCGGCCAAGGGCAAGGCCGGCGCGCGCGAGGCGCGGCGTCTGGTGCGCGAGTTCGGCGTGAAGGGCTTCAAGTTCCACCCGACGATGCAGGGCTTCTACCCGAACGAACGCTGGGCCTACCCGCTCTACGAGGCGATTGCCGAGGAGGGGGCGATCATGCTCTTCCACTCGGGCCAGACCGGGGTCGGCAGCGGGATGCGCGGCGGCATGGGGATGCGGCTGAAGTATTCGAACCCGGTGCATGTCGACGACGTCGCCGTGGATTTCCCGGACACCACCATCATCCTCGCGCACCCGTCCTTCCCCTGGACCGAGGAGGGGCTGATGGTCGCCCAGCACAAGCCCAACGTCTACATCGACATGTCCGGCTGGTCGCCGAAGTACTTTCCGCCGATCTTCGTGCGCTACGCCAACTCGATCCTGAAGAAGAAGATGCTGTTCGGCTCGGACTGGCCGGCCATCACGCCGGATCGCTGGATCGCGGATTTCGAGACGCTGGACATCAAGGAGGAGGTGCGCCCGCTGATCCTGAAGGAGAACGCGGCGCGGATCCTGAAACTCTGATCGGAATTCATCTAGGGAGGAAACACAGATGAAGACGACGACCACTCTGACGGCCCTTCTTGCCGCGGGCGCGATCGCAGCGGGGGCGGCGTCCGCCCAGGACCTGCGCCTCGCCCCGGCGGCTCCGCCCGCCCACCCGGCGAGCTACATGTACCAGAACTTCGCCACCTACCTCGACAAGGAGTCCGGCGGCGCCATGACCACCACGATCATGGGCCCAGAGGTCGTGGCACTGCCGCAGATGGCCGACGCGCTGCAGTCGGGTCTGGCCGACATCGGCAACTCGCTGCCGCTCTACTTCGCGGCGGACTTCCCGCTGACCGGCATCGCGGGCGACATGGCCCTGCTCGGGCGCAACCCGCATGCCATGGCGCTGGCGATGACCGAGTGGGTCGTGAACTGCGCCCCCTGCCAGGACGAGTACAAGGCCTTCGGCGGCGTGTTCCTCGGGGCAGGCTCGTCGGACGTCTACGGCCTGATCACCACGAAGCCGGTCAACTCGCCCGCCGACCTGCAGGGCCTGCGCCTGCGCTCCGGCGGCGCGCCCTATTCCCGCTGGGCCGAGCATTTCGGCGCGACCGGCGTGCCGATGGGCGTGGGCGACACGTTCGAGGCGCTCAGCCAGGGCACCATCGACGGCACCATGGCGTCGATCGTCGACATGCTGTCGTTCCGCCTGATCGACGTGGCGACGCATTTCAACACGGTTCCGATCGGCACCTACCACGCGACCTCCAACTTCACCGTGGCCCTGCCGAAGTGGGAGTCGTTCTCGACCGAGGAGCGCGCCACCATCGCCCGCGCCGCGAACCGGGCGAACTTCGACCTGACCGACCGCTGGGGCTTCCAGCTGCCGGCCGCCGCCTGGGAGGCCGTGCGCGCCTCGGAAATCACCGTGGTCGAGGCCTCGGACGAGATGCTCGCCGCGGCGGATGCCTTCGCCCAGGAAGACCGGGCAGCGCAAGTCGCCGCGGGCGGACAGCTTGCCGCGGACTTCGTCGCGCTGGTCGATGAGTGGTCGGCCGCCATCGCCGACATCGGCAACGATCCGGATGCCCTGGCCGCGCTGGCCTGGGAGCGGATCTGGAGCGACGTCGACTTCTCGACCTACGGTCTCTGACCCCACCGTCCTGCCCCGGCGCGTCCGGGGCAGGACCCTCCTTCGTTCCGGATCGCCCCGATGGATATGCTCGTGACTGCCGCGTCCCGCGTTGCCCGGCTTCTTGCGCTTGTCGGCGCCGCCGCCGTGGTGGCGATGATGCTGCACATCTGCCTCGACGTGGTGCTGCGGAACCTCTTCCGCTACTCCTTCAGTTCCACCAACGCGATGGTGGCGCGCTACTACATGGTTCCGCTGGCGTTCCTGCCGCTCGCCTATATCGAGTTGAAGGACCAGATGGTGTCCGTCGAGCTGATCGACGGGCTGCTGCCGCGCCCCCTGCGCGAGGCGTCCGACGCCCTCGTCGCCGCCATCGCGAGCGGCATCTACGGCACGCTGACCTGGGCCACCTGGGGCGCGATGGTCTCGAACTGGAACCGGGGCACGCTGATCGAACTCGGCGAGGTCCGGTTCATCACCTATCCCAGCTACATCTTCCCGACGCTCGGCTTCGCGCTGGCCACCGCGGCCTGTCTCGTGAAGACGGCGGACCGGGCCCGTCGGATCGGACGCGTCTCATGAGTGTTGAAACAGGCTTCATCGGCGTCGGTCTGCTGATCGCGCTCCTGCTGTTGCGCGTGCCGGTCGCCATGGCCCTGATCGCCGTCAGCTTCGGCGGGGTCGTCAGCCTCGTGGGGGTGAAACCGGCGGTCGGCATCCTCTATTCCACGCCCTACGATTTCGTGGCCTCCTGGACCCTGTCCGCGGTGCCGATGTTCCTGCTGATGGGCTTCGTCGCCTTCCACGCGGGCCTGACCGGGGGGCTGTTCGACGCCGCCAAGGTGGTGCTGCGCCGCCTGCCGGGCGGACTGGCGATCTCGTCGATCTTCGCCTGTTCGGGCTTCGCCGCGGTGTCGGGCTCGTCGCTGGCCTGCGCGGCCGCAATGGGCCGCATCGCGATCCCCGAGATGGTGCAGGCGGGCTACCGCCCGTCCATCGCCGCGGGCTCCATTGCCGCCGGGGGCACCATCGGCGCGCTCATCCCGCCGTCGATCCTGATGATCCTTTACGGGGTCTTCGCCGAGACCTCGATCACCGAGGTCTTCGTCGGCGGCATCTTCATCGGCCTCGTGACCGCGGTCTCGTATTGCGCGGTGATCCTCGTCATCAGCGTCCTGCGCCCCGACGTGATCCCGCCACGGGCAGCCGCCGAGGACGCGCAGAGCGCCCGGGCCGCCGTGCTGAACGTCCTGCCGATCTTCGTCCTGATCCTGTTGGTCTTCGGTGGGCTCTTCGCCGAGTTCTTCTCGGCGACCGAGGCGGGGGCGGTTGGTGCGCTCGGCACGCTGGTCATCTCGGCGGTGACCGGGCGGCTGAACCGGGACGTCATCAGCCGGTCGCTGCTCGAGACCGTCACGACGACCGGGTCGCTCTTCATCATCGCGGTGGGCGCATCGATGTTCACGCGCTTCCTCGGGCTGTCGGGCCTGTCGGGCTTCATCAACAGCTGGGTGGCGGGGGCCGACCTGGGCTATGTCCAGCTCATGCTGATCGTGGTGCTGGTCTATCTCGCGCTCGGCACCTTCATGGAGCCGGTCGGCGCGATGCTCGTGACCTTGCCGGTCTTCCTGCCGGTCCTGCAAAGCCAGGACCTGAGCCTCGTCTGGTTCGGGGTGCTGGTGGTCAAGCTGCTCGAGATCGGGATGATCACGCCGCCCGTCGGGCTGAACGTCTTCGTGATCAAGAACGTGGCGCACCAGTATGTCTCGACCGGCCAGATCTTCGCGGGGGTGATTCCGTTCCTGCTGGCCGATCTCGTGGTGGTGGCCCTGACGATCGCCTTCCCGGCGGCGGTGCTCTGGCTGCCGGGCCTGCTCTGACGGACGGGCCGGGGCGCCGGGGGAGGATCCCCCCGGCACCCGTCGCCGGTCAGTCGGCGGTTTCCGCGCCGCCCGGGTCCTTCTCCACCGTGCCCTGCACCGCGGCGAAGCCGTCCGCCTGCACCGTCACCGCGACATGCTTGCCTGCGAGGCTGGTGACGTAGAGCGAGTTCGGATTGGCCCGCAGGTGCCCCGGCGCGGTGCCCTCGTCGACGTGCAGGCGCGCCTCGCCGCCCGCGGGAACCACCAGCGCGGGGTGATAGACGTAGCTTTCCATCGCGCCGCTGTCGGCGTCGGTGATCGTGTAGAAGACGGTCAGGCCCGACAGGTCGGTCGCGCCGTCGTTCAGGATCTGGACCTCGAGGTGATCCGGCGCGTCCCGGTGCGTGGCCGGATCGACGTTGTTCTCGACGAGGATCTCGCCCAGCCGGTAGGGGGCCGCGGCTCCGCCCGCCGTGATTGGGTCGGCGGCGGTCACCGGATCGTTGTCGGCGACGTCGGTCTGGCCGTCGCCATCGGTGTCGGGGTTCATCGGGTCGGTGTGCAGCAGCGGCTCCGAGATGTCGGGCACGCCGTCGCCGTCGGTGTCGGCGGTGGCCGTATCGGCATGGGCGAGGCCGGCGCTCAGCATCAGCGCGGCGAGGGTGAGCGTGGGGATCGTCTTCATGTCAGGACTCCTTGGTCAGACGGTCGGGGTTGATGGGCTTCAGCAGCACGACGCCGCCCAGCCCGAGGGAGAAAAGAAAGAGGAACAGGAGATCGCCGCGCTTCTCGGCCAGAACCTTGTCCAGCGGCGCGCCGGTGTAGGTGTCCTTGATGCCGAGCACGGCGAAGGTGAACCGCTCGAAGTGCTTGGTGACCGAGGCCACCTCGATCCCATTGCGGAAGCTCTCGTAGCCCGCGAACCCGGCCTTGATCCGGTCCTGCTCGGCCTTCGGGACCGAAAGCTGGGCAAAGACGCCGCCCGCGACCTGGTTGTCGGGGTCCATCGTGTCGCCAATCTGCGGCGCGACGAGCACGACGAGGATCCACAGCGCGAAGGCGTAGATCAGGCCGCTGACCGGGCTTTTCGCCCAGAGCGACAGCCCGAAGCCCAGCGTGAAGAGCGCAGTCAGGTAGAAGACACCCGCCGCCCAGGTCAGCGCCAGCCGCCCCGCGTCGCCGAAGCCCAGGCCGATCCCCGACACCAGGCGCAACAGGAGGCCCGTCGCCACGAGGACCAGCGCCAGCGCGACGGCTGCCAGGGCCGCGCCGCCGAGGATCTTGGCCAGGCCATAGGCCCAGTGCGGCAGCGGGCGGGTCAGGATCAGGGCCAGCGTCTGCCGCCCCCGCTCGGCCGCGGCGGCGCGGTAGCCCGCCACGAGCGCGATCACGGCGCCCATGATCTCGATCTGCTCGATCGTGCCGCGCAGCAGCTTCAGCGGATAGAACTCCGGCGCCGCGATGGCGGCCGCGTCCTTGCCGAGCGCGAGAAGCTGCGCCCGGGCGGCGGCGTAGGTGGCCGCGTCGCCGTGCAGGGCGATGGCCCCGGTCACGAGCGACACCGCGGCGGCGGCGACGAGGGCGAGCGTCGCCCAGAGAAGGACACGGTCGCGCGCCTGTTCCCGGGCATCGCGCAGGGCGATGGTCAGCAGGCTGCCCGACAGGCTGGGACGAAGTTCAGGCATCGGGGCCTCCGGCGTTGAGATCGAGACGGGTTGCGGCCTGCGCGGCGAAGAGGCCCGAGAGGACCAGCGCCACGGACAGCGCGAGGGCCGGGGGAACGAGGCCCCGGGGCGCAAGACCCTCGGGCAGGAAGCCCAGCAGGTCGCCCGACAGCCAGGCAAAGCCTTCGGCCAGTGAAACCGGGCCGAGCAGCGCCGAGAACAGGTGAAAGACGCCCGCGTCCGGGGTCGCGGCCAGCGTCGTGACCGGGTTGATCGCCGCGGTCGGGTGCAGGTTCGCGGTCAGTTCCGGCAGAACGAAGGTGATGACCAGCCAGACCACGGTCGCGGCAATCAGCCCGGCCGCGGTCGCGGGCAACCGGGCCGCCGCACCAAGCGCGAGGAACCCGAAGGTCGTGACATAGGCCCAGCCCGCGAGCAGGAACAGCGCGAGGCGGCCAAGGTCCGGCCCGGTCACGACGAGCGAAGGAAGGGTCAGGAGCGTGCCGAGCGCGATGACCCCGGCCACCGCCATCATCGCGGCGGTCGCGGTGACGAGGGCCCGCATCTTGCCGAGGGCGATGTCGCGCCGGGCGAAGGGGCCCGCGCCGATCAGCGGCAGGGTTCCGGCGCGGCGGTCGGCCTCGACCAGGTGCTGGCCGATCACGATGGCCCCGAAGGCGCCGATCAGGCTGATGTAGACGCCGAGGTTGCGCAGCACTGCCAGCGGGGCCGAGGTGCTGACCGGGTTCGGCGGCACCGGTTGTCCGGCCCCCGAGAGATAGGCGGCCGCATCGGCGTAGATCGCGTTGACGGTGGCCGTGGCCGACCAGCCCAGCCAGGCGGTGACCAGCACCATCGCCGCGAAGAACGCGACGAGGATCAGGACCGAGCGGTCCCGCGCCAGCCCCGCCAGGGCCTGCCGGGACAGGATGCGGGCGGGGCTCATGCCGCCACCCCGGCGGCGGCGACACCGGCGTAAAGCTCTTCGAGACCCACCTCGTCGTAGCGGTCCGCGACCGCCTGCATGCTGTCGTTGAAGACCAGCCGCCCGTGCGCCAGCACCCCGATCGAGGTGCAGCTGCGCGCCACCTCGGACAGCAGGTGCGTGTTCATGAAGATCGTCATGCCGCGCCCGTGGAGCTTCTCGATCACGGCGCGCAGCTGCCGCACGCCCATCGGGTCGAGGCCGGAGGTCGGCTCGTCGAGGAACAGGACCTCCGGGTCGTGCAGGATGGCCTGCGCCAGCCCGACCCGCTGCCGCATCCCTTTCGAGAAGGTGCCGACCCGGCGGTCGGCGAGCGCGGTGATGTCGAGGAATTCCAGCGTCTCGCGCACCGCGTCGACCGGGTCCGCGACACCCGAGAGCCGCGCGAAGAACAGGAGGTTCTCGCGGGCCGTGAACTGGTCGTAGAGCCGCACGTTCTCCGGCAGATAGCCGATGGCGGCCCGCAGCTTCAGCGGCTCCGCCGTCACGTCATGCCCGGCGACGCAGGCGCTGCCCGAGGTCGGCGCCAGCAGCGTCGTCAGCAGGCGGATCGTGGTGGTCTTCCCGGCTCCGTTATGGCCGAGGAAGCCGAAGACCTCGCCCTGGGGCACGTCGAGCGACAGCGGGTGCAGAACAACCGTCTCGCCATGGGATTTGCTGAGGCCTCGGGTCGAGACCGCCGGGGTGGCATGGGGCATGGGCCGGGTCCTTTCGGAAAGGGGGGCGCTCCCGGGCGCAGGCCGTCCCCGCACGGGCCGCGCGCGTCCGGTCGTCGGCGGGACGATCCGGCCGGTCCGGGCGGCGGGGCAGGGGCAGGGGGCGGCAGTCATCGGCGGGCGCCTGTCTGGTGCGGAACGGCCCCCGGGTCCGGGGGCCTGCCGACACAGATGACAGGGCGATCCGCGATCCGCCTGTCGCGGGTCTTATACCAACGGCCTTAGGCTTTGACCGTTTTGGCGTATTCTCGGGTGGTAATCGAGCGGACGGTGGCGGTGTCGTTGGCGAAGAAATTCCAAGCGTCGCAGCAG
>JAUHZL010000142.1 GCA_030425945.1 Alphaproteobacteria bacterium
GCAGGTGTCCATGTCGACGAAATAGGTGTCGACGCGCGGGTTCTGTCCGTCCTCGGGGTTCCAGCGGTAGATCTGGAACTTGCGGACGTTCTTGGCGCCCTCCGGCTTGGGCCAGGTCTTGCCCGTGCGGATGGTCGAGTTCTTCGGCAGGGTGAACTGCACCATGAGATTGGTCCCTTCTTAGCCGGTCACAAGGCCGAGGGGCCGGCTCGGCCCCTGCCCGGTGCGCTGGAACACGCAGTTTTCGTAGACGATGTCGGGGTCCTGCGGGTTCAGGATGTCATCGGTGATGGTCAGCCGCAGACCGCCCGCCGGTCCGTTCGAGGTGACGCCGCCCCGGATCGAGCCGGTCACGCCATCGGCCGCCCGCGCCCGCGCGGCGCAGGACTCCTCGATCTTCGCCAGCGACGGACCGGGGCCGAGGCCGCAGCCCGCCAGCCCCAGACCGGCCACCATCAGCAGGATGCCCGCCGCGCGCATCAGTAGACCCGCGCCTTGGGGGCGATCTTCTTCAGGTCGATGCCGCCCTCGTTGTGGCCCAGCAGCGGGTTCAGGTGAACCGGGCGGTAGTCGAGTTCGACCTTGCCGTTCACCCAGGCCAGCGTGTGCTTGCGCCAGGTTTCATCGTCCCGGTCCGGATAGTCCTCGTGCGCATGGGCGCCGCGGCTTTCCTTGCGGGCCTCCGCGCTGACGATGGTGGCCAGCGCGTTCGGCATCAGGTTGGTCAGTTCCAGCGTCTCCATCAGGTCGCTGTTCCAGACCAGCGAGCGGTCGGTGACCTTGATGTCGTCCATCTTGGAGGCGACGCTGTACATCTTCTCGACACCCTCGGCGAGGGTCTTGTCGGTGCGGAACACGGCGGCGTCCGCCTGCATGGTCTTCTGCATTTCCAGACGCAGTTCCGCGGTGCCGACCGTGCCGTTGGCATGGCGCAGGTCGTCGAAGCGGGCCAGCGCCTTCTCGATCGCCGCGGCCGAGGCCACCGGCACCGAGCTGTCCGCATCCACGGTCTCGCCGGCGCGGATCGCGGCGGCGCGGCCGAAGACCACGAGGTCGATCAGCGAGTTCGACCCGAGGCGGTTCGCCCCGTGCACGCTGGCACAGCCCGCCTCGCCGACCGCCATCAGGCCGGGCTGGACCCGGTCCGGATCGTCCGCGGTCGGGTTCAGCACTTCGCCCCAGTAGTTCGTCGGGATGCCGCCCATGTTGTAGTGCACGGTCGGCAGCACCGGAATCGGCTCCTTGGTGACATCGACGCCCGCGAAGATGCGCGCGGATTCGCTGATGCCCGGCAGGCGCTCGGCCAGCGTCTCGGGCGGCAGGTGGTTCAGGTGCAGGTGGATGTGGTCGCCATCCTTGCCCACGCCGCGCCCCTCGCGGATTTCCATCGTCATGCAGCGCGAGACCACGTCGCGGCTGGCGAGGTCCTTGTAGGTCGGCGCGTAGCGCTCCATGAACCGCTCGCCTTCCGAGTTGGTCAGGTAGCCGCCCTCGCCGCGCGCGCCCTCGGTGATCAGGCAGCCCGCGCCGTAGATCCCGGTCGGGTGGAACTGCACGAACTCCATGTCCTGCAGCGGCAGCCCCGCGCGGGCCACCATGCCGCCGCCGTCGCCGGTGCAGGTGTGGGCCGAGGTCGCGCTGAAGTACGCGCGGCCATAGCCGCCGGTCGCCAGCACCGTCATCTTCGCGTTGAAGACATGCATGGTGCCGTCGTCGAGCTTCCACGCCAGCACGCCCTGGCACTGGCCGTCATCGCTCATCAGCAGGTCGATGGCGAAGTACTCGATGAAGAACTCGGCCTTCTGCTTCAGCGACTGGCCATAGAGCGTGTGCAGGATCGCGTGCCCGGTCCGGTCGGCCGCCGCGCAGGTGCGCTGCACGGGCGGGCCTTCCCCGAACTGGGTGGTATGGCCGCCGAACGGGCGCTGGTAGATCTTGCCGGTCTCGGTACGCGAAAACGGCACGCCGTAGTGCTCGAGCTCGTAGACCGCCTTGGGCGCCTCGCGGGCGAGGTACTCCATCGCGTCGGTATCGCCCAGCCAGTCCGACCCCTTCACGGTGTCGTACATGTGCCATTGCCAGCTGTCGGGGCCCATGTTGCCCAGCGAGGCCGCGATGCCGCCCTGGGCTGCCACGGTGTGCGAGCGGGTCGGGAACACCTTGGTCACACAAGCGGTGCGCAGACCCTGTTCGGCCATGCCCAGCGTGGCCCGCAGGCCCGCGCCACCGGCACCGACCACCACCACGTCATAGTCGTGGGTCTCGTAGGAATAAGCTGCCATTCTCTTCATGTCCTCGCTCAGATCGCCAGACGCGCGAGGGCGTAGAGGCCGGTGGCCATCGTGCCGTAGCTCACGCCGATCATGGCGATGATCAGGAATTTCCGGGTCGCTCCGTCAGTGTAGTCCTCGATGAGGACCTGAACACCGTAGCGAAAGTGATTGAGGGCGACGATCAGCCCCAGCGCGGTCACCAGCGCGGGGAATGGCCGGGCGAAATGCGCGGTCACGGTCTCGTAGCTTTCGCCCACGACGGGGCCGACGGCGATCAGGAACAGCGGGACGAGCACCAGCAGCAGGACGCTGGTGATCTGCATGTGCCAGAGGTGCTCGGTGCCGGTCTTGGCCGAACCGAGGCCCGCGGCCCGCTTGCGGTCGGTGACATATGCCATGTCTGCGTCCTCCTCAGAGCGCCGCGACGGTCAGGACCGTCAGCACGGCCGAGCCGATGAACATGCCCCAGCCCAGTTTCTCGGCCGTCGGCACGTCGAGGCCGCGGCCGCTGTCGAAGTAGAGATGCCGCAGCCCGCCGAGCGTGTGGTACCACAGCGCCCAGATCGACCCGAGCATGACGAGCTTGCCGAACCACGAGGTCAGCACGGCATCCGCCAGCGCGAAGTATCCGGGGCTGGTCGCGGCGGCGAGCAGCCACCAGACGATCAGGAGCGTGCCCACCAGAAGGGCGTTGCCCGTGATGCGGATGAAGATCGAGGAGATCGCCGTCATCTGCATCCGGTAGACTTGGAGATGCGGCGAGAGGGGCCGGTTCCCCCGGTTCACGTCGGCCATCGGGGCTCCCTTTCAGGTCAGGCTTGAACGGCGTTCTACGGTATACAATCCCCTTCATGGGAGGTTTTCGCGGCGGTGTCACGGGACGACGCACGCGCGAGGCGCGGTTTTTTGGCGCAACCGGGCGGAATTTCCGCATTTGTG
This sequence comes from Alphaproteobacteria bacterium, assembly GCA_030425945.1. GTDB lineage: Bacteria > Pseudomonadota > Alphaproteobacteria > Rhodobacterales > Rhodobacteraceae > Dinoroseobacter. The sequence goes on from JAUHZL010000142.1 coordinate 3,213, forward strand.
ATCACGCGTGGAAAAAACGTGATCACAGCGCGGGCCCGCGACTCAGCGCGGGACCAGCGCCCAGTAGTCCAGATCGAGCAGGATGCCCGGCAGGTACTTCCCGTCCGCGCCCTTCAGCGTGCCGACGCTGCCGTCCTTGGTGGCCACCAGCCGCAGGCGCAGCGCGCCCACGCCGGGGGCGTCGGTCTCGGCCTTGTCCAGCACCTCGGTCCAGGCCTTCACCGTGTCGCCCGCGAAACAGGGGTTGGCATGGGCGCCCGCGTTGATCGCCGCCAGAAGCTGCGCGTTGGCCAGCCCGTTGAAGGACAGCGCCCGCGCCATGCTGATGACGTGACCGCCGTAGATCAGCCGCTTGCCGTCCTCGCGGAAGGTGGCGTCGAAATGCACCTTGGCCGTGTTCTGCCACAGGCGGGTGGCCTGCATGTGCTCGGCTTCCTCGATGGTGACGCCATCGACGTGGTCGATCACCTCGCCCACCTCGTAGTCGCCCCAGCGATGCGGCTCGCCCGCGAGCGTGAAGTCGTAACGACTGAAGTCCAGTCCCGCGGGCACCGTCAGGTCGGCGGCCGCCACGGCGGGGGCCAGCTCCGGCACCACGGTCTCCGGCGCCGGTGCGGCCACGTCGCGTTTGCGCACCATGACCCAGCGCACATACTCGACCACCACCTCGTCATGCTGGTTCAGGCCGCGCGTGCGCACCCAGACCACGCCGGACGCGCCGTTCGAGTTCTGCTTCAGACCGATCACCTCGCTTTCCGACCGCAGCGTGTCGCCGGGCCAGACCGGGGCGAGGAACCGCCCCTCCGCATAGCCGAGGTTCGCCACCGCGTTCAGCGACACGTCGGGGACCGTCTTGCCGAAGACCACGTGGAACGCGATCAGATCGTCGAGCGGACTGAACGGCAGACCGCAGGCCTGCGCGAACTGGTCCGAGGAATGCAGCGCGTGCCGGGCCGGGTACAGCATGTGGTAGAGCGCGCGCTCCCCCATCTTCACGGTCCGCGGCACGGCATGGGCGATCACCTGCCCGACGCTGTAGTCCTCGAAGAAGTAGCCCGCGCTGGTCTTCGTCATGCTCACTGGTCTCCGAGCTTCATGTCCGGGGAATAGGTGCCGCCCGGCACGGTCTTGGTCACCGCCTGCCCGCAGCGCATCACGCCCCGGGCCGCGTCAAAGGCATAGGTCGGGTCGCCGTGCAGCTCCCAGCCCGCGGCCAGCGCCGCGCTGACCTTGTGGCAGAAGGCCGAGGTGTCGTCCTCGGTCAGCATCCGGTAGAGCTTCATGGCGTCACCCCGGGAACGGCGAAACGCCGAGCCAGGCGTGGATCATCGTGATCACGCCGAAGGCGACGAGCACGCCCGCGCCGTAGATGACCTCGCGCAGGGCCCCCTGCGGCGCGGCGGGGGTCCAGGCGCGGTCGGCCTTGTTGATCAGGATCACCGACAGCACGGCCCAGGCCAGCATCCCGCCAAACAGCAGGATCGAGGCGAGGTCGCCGTTCACGAGCAGGTGCGCGATGGCCCAGGTCTTGACCCCGGTCAGCTGGGCGTGCCGGATCTTGCGGCCCAGCCAGACCTTCGCACCGCCCGCGAAGAAGATGTAGAGGCCGACCAGCATCAGCAGGTTGTTCAGGTGAACCATGAAGGCCGGCGGGTACCAGACGTTGATGAACTCGGCCCCGCGATAGCCGACGATCATCAGGACCAGCCCCGCGAAGATCCCGACCGACGCGAGGCCCTTGCCCTTGTCGCCCATGGCGGCGCGCTGCGCCGGGCGCAGGCGCTTGAAGAGATGGGCGATGGTCCAGAGGACCACCCCGAGGACGAGCAGAATCATGTACATGGCGTCACTCCGTGGCGAGGGTTCCGATTGCCTCGGCTTTTGCCAGAGTCTGCCGCGCGGTCACAACGTGCAAATTCTCGACGATCTTGCCATCCACGACGGCGACGCCCTGCCCCGCGGCCTCGGCCGCCTCGAACGCGGCGATCTGGCGGCGGGCGAGGTCGATCTCGGCCTCGGACGGGGCAAAGACCGTGTTGGCGATGGCAACCTGCGCCGGGTGGATCAGGGTCTTCCCGTCCATCCCGAGATCGCGCCCCTGCTCGCATTCCGCGCGCAGACCGTCCTCGTCCTTGAAGGCGTTGTAGACGCCGTCCACGATCACGATCCCCTCGGCCTTGGCCGCCAGCACGCACAGCGACAGCGCCGTCAGCAGCGGCAGCCGGTCAGCCCTGAACCGGGTCTGGAGGTCCTTCGCCAGGTCGTTGGTGCCCATGACGAACCCGGCCAGCTTCGGATGCGCCGCAATCGCGGCGGCGTTCAGCATCGCGCGCGGCGTCTCCATCATCGCCCAGACCGGCAGGTCGCCGGTGATCGCGGCGAGCGCCTCGATCTGCTCCGGCCCGTCCACCTTGGGCAGCAGCACCGCGTCGCAGGCCATGCCGCGCACCGCCTCCGCATCCGCGCGGCCCCACTCGGTGTCGAGCCCGTTGATCCGCACGATCCGCAGACGGCGGCCATAGTCCTTGTCCGCCAGCGCCGCCGCCAGCGTGGCCCGCGCCGCGGCCTTCTCGTCCGGCGCGACCGCGTCCTCGAGGTCGAAGATGATCGCGTCCACGTCCAGCGTGGTCGCCTTGTCGAGCGCGCGCTCCTTCGAGCCGGGGATATAGAGAACCGAGCGGTAGGGGCGGGTGTCCATGACTGTCTCCGTCTGTCTGCGTGCGGAAAGAACCAGAAGCGCGCCGTAGACGCAACATTGTTTCTTCCGCAGCGCAGAAACGTCGCGGCCGGGCAGCGTACGCCCCGTTAACCGCTTCTGAACGACCGGCGCGCAGCCTTTTCGCAGGACACGACGGACCCCCGCGCAGGCCCAGCCTGCCCTGCCAGAAAGGCCAGACCGATGCTGAAGACCTCCCGCCTCGCCGGTGCCGCGCTGCTTGTCGCGGCCGTCACCGCCACCCTGCCCGCCGGGGCGCAGACCCGGTCCTGCGGCGACCGCGACCGGATCGTCGCGATCCTCGCAGACCGCTATGGCGAGACGCTCCGCTCGATGGGGCTGGCGGCCAATGCCTCGATCTTCGAGGTGTTCGCCTCGGACGAGACCGGAAGCTGGACCATCACCATGACCACCCCGGACGGCCAGACCTGCCTGATGGCCTCCGGGCAGGCGTTCGAGGCCCTCGCGGCAGCGCCCGCGATCGCGTCCGAGGACGCCTGACCCACCGGTCCTGCCCCGCCCGGCGGCGGGGCGGGACACCCCGCCCGGGGCCTTGGGGCGCTTCGCCGCGCTGCGGCTGCCTTGTCAGGATGCCGGTCAGGCGCTAGACGGGCGCGCACATCCCAACCGACCCGGAGACCAAATCCATGGCCAGACCCAAGATCGCCCTGATCGGCGCGGGCCAGATCGGCGGCACCCTCGCCCATCTCGTCGCGCTGAAGGAACTCGGCGACGTCGTCCTGTTCGACATCGCGGACGGCACCCCCCAGGGCAAGGCGCTCGACATCGCCGAGTCGGGACCGGTCGAACGGTTCGACGCCGCCCTCAAGGGCACCACGGATTACGCCGACATCGCGGGCGCCGACGTCTGCATCGTCACCGCCGGCGTGCCGCGCAAGCCCGGCATGAGCCGCGACGACCTGCTCGGCATCAACCTCAAGGTGATGAAGTCGGTCGGCGAGGGCATCGCCAAGAACGCCCCGAACGCCTTCGTGATCTGCATCACCAACCCGCTCGACGCGATGGTCTGGGCGCTGCGCGAATTCTCGGGTCTGCCGCACAACAAGGTGGTCGGCATGGCCGGCGTGCTCGACTCGGCGCGCTTCCGTCACTTCCTGTCGGTCGAGTTCAACGTCTCCATGAAGGACGTGACCGCCTTCGTGCTCGGCGGCCACGGCGACACCATGGTCCCGCTGACCCGCTACTCGACCGTCGCCGGCATCCCGCTGCCCGACCTCGTGAAGATGGGCTGGACCACCCAGGAGAAGCTGGACGCCATCGTGCAGCGCACTCGTGACGGCGGCGCCGAGATCGTCGGCCTGCTGAAGACCGGCTCGGCCTTCTACGCCCCGGCCGCCTCGGCCATCGAGATGGCGGAAGCCTATCTCAAGGACCAGAAGCGCCTGCTGCCCTGCGCCG
>JAUHZL010000143.1 GCA_030425945.1 Alphaproteobacteria bacterium
CGCGCCGACAAGTCCATTCGTGTAACCGCAACAGCCATCGAAACCTCCATGCTTCGACGGAAGAGAATCACAGCAATGAACGGAAGGGTATCCCGAGCGAGTCACGCACCGGGGCCGCTGGTATCAGACCGCCATGCAGATGTATTTCATCTCGAGGTACTCCTCGATCCCGTGCTTCGAGCCTTCGCGCCCGAGGCCCGACTGCTTGACCCCGCCGAAGGGGGCGACCTCGGACGAGATGATCCCGGTGTTCACCCCGACGATGCCGTATTCCAGCGCCTCGGCGACGCGGGTCACGCGGCTCAGGTCGCGGGCATAGAAATAGGCGGCGAGGCCGTAGATCGTGTCGTTCGCCATCGCGATCACGTCCTCGACATCGTCGAAGCGGAAGAGCGGGGCGAGCGGGCCGAAGGTCTCTTCACGGGCCACCGCCATCTGCTGGGTGACGCCGGTCACCAGCGTCGGCTCGAAGAAGAAGCCGCCGTTCGAGGCGCGCTTGCCGCCGGTCACCAGCGTGCCGCCCTTCTCGGTCACGTCGCCCAGGTGCGCCTCGACCTTGGCGACCGCGTCGGCGTTGATCAGCGGGCCCATGGTCACACCCTCGGCGAAGCCGTCGCCCAGCTTGAGGTCCTTGATCGCCTCGGCGAGTTTCGCGGCGAAGGCGTCGTAGACCCCGGACTGCACGTAGATGCGGTTGGCACAGACGCAGGTCTGTCCGGCGTTGCGGAACTTGCACATCATCGCGCCGCGCACCGCCGCGTCGAGATCGGCGTCGTCGAACACGATGAAGGGCGCGTTGCCGCCCAGCTCCATCGAGCATTTCTTCACCTGATCGGCGGCCTGCCGCAGCAGGATGCGCCCGACCTCGGTCGAGCCGGTGAAGGTGATCTTGCGGACCACCGGGTTCTGGCACAGCTCCTCGCCGATGTCCTTGCCGTGCGCGGCGGGCAGGATCGACAGCAGGCCCTTCGGCAGACCGGCGCGGTCCGCGAGCACGCCGAGCGCCAGCGCCGACAGCGGCGTGTCCTCGGCGGGCTTCACGATCATCGCGCAGCCGGCGGCCAGCGCCGGGGCCGCCTTGCGGGTGATCATCGCGTTCGGGAAGTTCCACGGCGTGATCGCGCCCACCACGCCGACCGGCTGGCGGATGACCTGGATGCGGGTGCCGGGCGCGGTGCCCGGGATCGTCTCGCCGTAGACGCGCTTGGCCTCCTCTGCGAACCACTCGACGAAGGAGGCGCCATAGGCGATCTCGCCCTTCGCCTCGGCCAGCGGCTTGCCCTGCTCGGCGGTCAGGATCACGGCGAGGTCGTTCTGGTGTTCCATCATCAGGTCGAACCAGCGCCGCAGCACGCCCGCGCGCTGCTTGCCGGTCAGCGCGGCCCAGTCCTTCTGCGCGGCCTCCGCGGCGGCAATCGCGCGCGCGGTCTCGGCCCGGCCGAGGTCGGGCACGCTGGCGATCACGTCGCCGCGCGCCGGGTTCAGCACGTCGAAGGTCGCGCCGCTGTCGGCCTCGACCCATTCGCCTGCCAGGTAGGCCTTCGTGGCCAGCAGGTCCGGGTCCTTCAGCAGGGCCTTGAGGTCGGTAATCGTGTCGAGCATGGTGGCCTCCCTCGCCAAGGTGTCGCACCTGAGGTAAGCCCGCAGCGGGAGGAGATCAAATGGATTGGGACGACGCCTACGCCAATGCGGCGCATATTCCGGGCTCGGACGCGTTTCCGCCGCGCTGGTCCGCGGCGGCGGCCGCCTTCCGCGCCGCGCATCCGCCGGAGGTGCTGAGCACCGGCCCGCACCCGCGCGAGACGGTGGACCTGATCCGGCCCGAGGGACCGGCGCGGGGCCTCGTCGTCTTCATCCACGGCGGCTACTGGCTGCGCTTCGATCCGTCCTACTGGACGCATTTCCTCGCCGGGCCGCTGGCGGAGGGCTGGGCGGTGGCGCTGCCCGGCTATCCGCTCTGCCCCGAGGTAGACGTGCCCGCGATCACTCGCAGCGTCGCGCGGTCGGTCGCGGCGGTCGCGGCCCGGGTGCCGGACGGCCCGGTGCGGATCGCCGGTCACTCGGCGGGCGGGCACCTCGCCGCCCGGATGGTCTGCGCCGATACCGGGCTCGGCTGCCGGTCGCGGGTCGACCGGGTGGTGCCGATCTCGCCCGTCGCCGACCTGCGCGAGCTGCAGAAGACCGCGATGACCGGGCCGCTGCACCTGACCGACGCAAGTGCGGCTGCCGAAAGCCCGGTGCTGCATCCGGCGCCCGACGGCGTCGCGGTCACCGTCTGGGTCGGCGCGGACGAGCGGCCCGTGTTCCTCGACCAGGCGCGCTGGCTGGGCGCCGCGTGGTCCTGCCCGGTCGAGGTCGAGGCCGACCGGCACCATTTCGACATCGTCGACGGGCTCGCGGATCCCGCGCACCCGCTCTGCCGCGCGCTTACCGGCTGAACCGCTGGCCCCATGTCGGCAGCAGGTCGCCGGGCGCGGGGGTCGCCGCAAACACCGCACGGGCGATGGCCCGTGACAGGGTAGTGGCGGCGACATGGCCGAGCAGCGCCTGCATCCGGGCGTCCGGCACACCCGCCGTCCCGGTGGCCGCCGCGAACACGAGGTCCCCGTCATGGGGTGTGTGCGACGGCACCAGCGCGCGCGCCAGCCCGTCATGCGCCGCGACCGCCATGCGCGTCGCCTGTGCCTGTGTCAGCGTGGCGTCGGTCGCGACGATGGCGATGGTGGTGGCGGTGCCCGGATCGGGCTTCGGTCCCGGCAGCCAGGCCGAATCATGCGCGGGGGCGGGGCCGAGGCCGCCGAACTCCGCCGCCAGTTCCCAGGGCGCGGCCCAGAACCACGGCCCGTCTCCGACCGTCGCCGATCCCAGCGCGTTGACGGCGACCAGCGCGCCGACCGTGACGCCCTCGACCACGGTCGAGGCGGTCCCGAGCCCGCCCTTGAGATTGGCGGTGGTGGCCCCGGTGCCCGCGCCGACGCTGCCGATCGCGACCTCCGCACCGGCGGCGGCCAGGGCCGCCAGACCCAGCGCCTTGTAGGGGTTCTCGGTCCAGGTCTTGTCCCCGCCATTGGCGAGGTCGAACAGGATCGCGCCCGGCACGATCGGCACCCGCTGCCCGCGCGCGACGAACCCGCGCCCCATCGCGCGCAGCCCGTCCGCGACGCCCGACGCGGCATCCAGTCCGAAGGCCGAGCCGCCCGACAGGACCAGCGCGTCGACCTCCTGCACCAGCCGGTCGGGGGCCAGCAGGTCGGTCTCGCGGGTGCCGGGCGCGCCGCCCATCACGTGCACCGCCGCGACGAAGGGCCGGTCGCCCAGCACCACGCTGCACCCGGTCCGGATCGTCGCGTCCGAGGCATGGCCGACGCGCAGCCCCGCCACGTCGGTGATCGCGTTCCGCGGACCGGGGCGCATCATGTCGCGCGCACCACCGTGCCCGGGTAGAGCCCGAGGAACCGCAGGCGCGGCGTCTCCAGCGGCAGCGCGCCGGGCAGGAACAGCACCAGCGTGTCGGCCTCGCCCATCTCGGTCAGGATGCCGGTGATGATCTGCGGCGCGAAGTAATGCCCGAGCCGCGCGCGCAGGTTGGTGCCCTGCATCACGTCGATCCGGTCGAGGTCGGTGTCCGGGGCCATGTCGAGCAGGTGCGCGAAGACCAGCGGCTGGCTGGCGAACACGCCCGAGGCGACAGGGAACTCGGTGGCGACGCGGGTCATCAGATGCAGCGCCCGCCGTCCACTTCCATCGCCACCCCGGTGATCATCGAGGCCCCGTCCGAGCACAGGAAGACCGCGGCGTTGCCCATGTCCTCGGGCGTGGAGAACCGGCCGAGCGGGATGGTCGACAGGAACTTCGCGCGGATCTCGGGCGTGTCCTCGCCCATGAAGGACTTCAGCAGCGGCGTCTCGCCCGCCACCGGGTTGATCGCGTTCACCCGCACGCCCGACGGGGCCAGCTCGACCGCCATCGCCTTGGTCGCGGTGATCATCCAGCCCTTCGAGGCGTTGTACCAGTTCAGCCGCGGGCGCGGCGAGACCCCTGCGGTCGAGGCGACGTTCAGGATCGCGCCGGTCCCGGCGGCCTTCATCGCGGGCACGAGGTGCTTCGCGGTCAGGTAGACCGACTTCGCGTTGACGGCGAGCACCCGGTCGAACTCGTCCTCCGTCACCTCTTCCATCGGCTTCGGCAGATGCGTGATGCCCGCGTTGTTCACGAGGATGTCGACCCGGCCCCAGGCCGCCAGCGCCGCCGCGGCCATCGCGGCCACGGAGGCGTTGTCCGACACGTCCACCGTCTGCGCGAGACCGCCCACCTCGGCGGCGACGGCCTCGGCGGCGGCGGTGTTGATGTCGGCCACCATCACGGTCGCGCCCTCGCGCGCGAAGGCCCGCGCGATTCCCGCGCCGAACCCCGAGCCGCCGCCGGTCACGATCGCCGTCTTGTCCTTCAGTTGCATGTGCCGCCCCTTCCCGTTTTCCGCAGGGTGCGACGGCAAAAGGGGAGGTGCAACCCTCCCCTTCTTCTTGGCTCAAATACTCATCCCCGGCCTGCCACCGGGTGCTGCCTCAGGCGTGGATCGCGCCGTCGCCGCAGGTGACGACCGTCCCACAGGGCGGGTCGCCCCGGTGGGGCGAACCGAGGGAGGAACGACCGCCCGCAAGGGCGGGCGCGGGCCTGCGTTGCGCGTCGCCTCAGGCGTGGATCGCGCCGTCGCCGCAGGCCAGCGCGGCCTCGCGCATGGCTTCCGAGAAGGTCGGGTGCGCGTGGCAGGTGCGGGCGAGGTCCTCGGCGGAGGCGCCGAATTCCATCGCGACGCAGACCTCGTGGATCAGGTCGCCCGCTGCCGGGCCGATGACGTGGCAGCCGAGGATGCGGTCGGTTTCCTTGTCGGCCAGCAGCTTGACGAAGCCGTCGCCCGCGAAGTTGGCCTTGGCGCGGCCGTTGCCCATGAACGAGAACTTGCCGACCTTGTAGGCGCGGCCCTCGGCCTTGAGTTGTTCCTCGGTCTTGCCGACGTTGGCGACCTCGGGGTGGGTGTAGACCACGCCCGGGATCACGTCGTAGTTCACGTGGCCTGTCTGCCCGGCGATGATCTCGGCCACGGCGACGCCTTCGTCCTCGGCCTTGTGGGCCAGCATCGGCCCCTCGATCACGTCGCCGATGGCGTAGAGGCCCTTGATGTTGGTGGCATAGTGGCCGTCCACCGCGATCTGGCCGCGCTGGGTCAGGGTCACGCCGAGCGCGTCGAGGCCGAGGCCCTCGGTGTAGGGCTTGCGGCCGGTGGCGACGAGGACGACGTCGGCGTCAAGGCTGGCCTCGCTGTCGTCCTTGCGCAGCTTCCAGGTCACCTTGGCGCCCGACTTGTCGGTCTCGACCTTCTGGACGGCCGCGCCGAGAACGAAGTCAAGACCCTGCTTCTTCAGGATTTTCTGGAAGGCCTTGGCGGTCTCGCCATCGAGGCCAGGGGTGATGCCGTCCATGAACTCGACCACGGTCACCTTGGTCCCGAGGCGGGCATAGACCGAGCCCAGTTCGAGGCCGATCACGCCGCCGCCGACGACGACCATGCTGCCGGGGATCTTCGGCAGGCTGAGCGCGCCGGTCGAGGTGACGACGATCTTCTCGTCGATGGTCACGTCCGCCCCAGGGATTGTGGCGGGTTCGCTGCCGGAGGCCAGGATGATGTGCTTGGCCTCGTGGACCTCATCGCCGACCTTGACCTTGCCGGCTTCCGGGATCGAGCCCCAGCCCTTGAGCCAGGTGACCTTGTTCTTCTTGAACAGGAACTCGATGCCCTTGGTGTTCTGTCCGATGACGTCGTCCTTGTAGGCCAGCATCTTGTCCCAGTCGACCGCCACCTTGGCGCCCATGAGGCCCATTTTCTCAAAGTTTTCATGGGTTTCGTGCAGCGCGTGGCTGGCGTGCAGCAGCGCCTTCGAGGGGATGCAGCCGACGTTCAGGCAGGTGCCGCCGAGCGTGTCGCGGCCTTCGACAACGGCGGTCTTCAGTCCCAGCTGGGCGCAGCGGATGGCGCAGACATAGCCCCCCGGACCGGAGCCGATGACGATGACGTCGAAGTTTGCCATGAGGTCGTTCCCTTGATTCTGCGACGCCGGTATCGCGTCGGTCTCACGTCGGTATCACGTCGGTACTGCAGCGCAGCATCGGCGCGGAGCTAGAAGAGCGCGGCCAGCAGAAGGCCGAGCGTGGCGAGCCATCCCGCCGCCCAGATCAGGCTGCGCCACGGGCTGAGTCCCTGCAGGTAGGCCGGCACGTAGAGGATGCGGGCGATCAGGTAGACGCTGGCACAGGCGGCGGTGAAGCCCGAGGATTTGCCCGCCAAGGTGACGGCGAGGACCGCGATCGTAAAGAGCACGAGTCCCTCAAAATGGTTATTCATGGCCCGCTGCGCGCGGCCCGCGGCCCCGGTCAGGCGGACCGGCTCGTCGCGCGGCGACAGCGCGGCGCGGCTGCCGGCCTGCAGGTTCCCGAGCACGGAATAGAGGACCATCTGCGCCATCTGGAGCAGCGCGGCGAGGACGAGGACGGTGAGTTCGGGGGTCATCTGCGCCTCCGGCGAGGTGAGCCCGGGCGGGCCCTTGGCCCGCCCGGTGCGGATCTCAGAGATCCAGCAGCAGCCGGCGCGGGTCTTCCAGGGCGTCCTTGACGCGGACGAGGAAGGTCACGGCGCCCTTGCCGTCGACGATGCGGTGATCGTAGCTGAGCGCGAGGTACATCATCGGGCGGATCTCGATCTTGCCGTTGATGACCATCGGGCGGTCCTGGATCTTGTGCATGCCGAGGATGCCCGACTGCGGCGGATTCAGGATCGGCGAGGACATCAGCGAGCCGTAGACGCCGCCGTTCGAGATGGTGAAGGTGCCGCCCTGCATCTCGGCCATCGACAGCTTGCCGTCGCGGGCGCGCTTGCCCTTCTCGGCGATGGCCTTCTCGATCTCGGCGAAGTACATGGTGTCGGCGTTGCGGATCACCGGCACGACGAGGCCCTGCGGGGTGCCCGCCGCGATGCCCATGTGGACGAAGTTCTTGTAGACGATGTCGGTGCCGTCGATCTCGGCGTTGACCTCGGGCACTTCCTTCAGCGCGTGGACGCAGGCCTTGGTGAAGAAGGACATGAAGCCCATCCGCACGCCGTGCTTCTTCTCGAAGGCGTCCTTGTAGGTGTTGCGCACCTCCATGACGGCGGTCATGTCCACCTCGTTGTAGGTGGTCAGGATCGCGGCGGTGTTCTGCGCGTCCTTCAGGCGGCGGGCGATGGTCTGGCGCAGGCGGGTCATCTTGACCCGTTCCTCGCGGGCGGCGTCCTCGG
>JAUHZL010000144.1 GCA_030425945.1 Alphaproteobacteria bacterium
CAGCACCTTGATCGACAGGCAGAACTGGATCGCCGCGTTCGAGAAGACCGGCGGGCGCCCCGTACGGCCCTCATGCGGCGCGTGCCAGGCCATCTCCTTGTCCAGCCAGATCAGCAGTGACCCGCGCTTCCTGAGCGCAGCGTTGTAGGCGGACCAGTTGGTGGTGCGGTAGCGGGCGGGCTTAGGCTTGCTCATGCTGCCCGTCTAACCGCATGGATTCACGATGTGAATCCTTCACGGTGAGAGTTCTGCAACAACGCCACGCCGCCCTCGTCGAGGTCCGGCGTATCACCGTTGATACTGCACGTATCGCCTCCGAGTCCTTCCCGCTCGCGGTCCCGCCCGAGGAAGCCGAGCGCCGCTGCTGGAGCGCGTTGGTGGAGGTCTGGGTCGTACGCGAGAGCGCCGCCTTCCGCCTGCCACCCTCGCGCCTCGCGCTCGACCCGGCCGACGTGATCCAGCTTCAGCACGACGGCCGCGAGGTCGAGTTCCGCCTCACCTCCATCGCCGATACCGAGGCCCGGGGGATCGAGGCGATCCGCCAGGACCGGGAGGTCTACGACCTGCCGCCCGGCGCGGCCCGACCTGCGACCCTCGCCGCGCCCGTGGTCTGGGGCGCGCCGGAGGTGGTGCTGCTCGACCTGCCGCAGATCAGCGAAGACCAACCGGCGCACCGGCCCCTGGTCGCCGCCCATGCCACCCCCTGGCCCGGCACGCTGGTCTCGGACTTGTGGCTCGGCCCGCCCTCGCGCTTCGATCATGGCAATGAGCTCTGGCTCGATCTCTGGACCGGCACGCTGGAGAGTGTCACCGACTTGGCGCTGTTCGGCGGCGCCAACGCGATCGCCATCGAAAGTACGCCGGGGACCTGGGAGATCGTCCAGGCGGGCACCGCCGAGCTCGTCGCCCCCAGCCGTTACCGGCTCACCCGTCTGCTGCGCGGCCAGCGCGGCACGGAAGGGGCGATGGGCAACCCGACCCCGGCCGGGGCGCGCGTGGTGGTGCTGGACACCGCGCTTGCCTCTCTGCCGATCAGGGAAGCTGACCTGAACCTGCCTTGGAACTGGCGTGTCGGCCCGGCGGCGCGGTCGGTGAGCGATGCGAGCTACGCCGCGCTCGCCTTCATGCCGGGAGGGCGCGGGCTTCTGCCCTTCGCGCCGGTGCACGTCGTCCAGCCCTGGCGGCAGGGGCGGGCGCCGGGCGATCTCGCGATCCGCTGGACCCGGCGTTCGCGGGCGCTCGTCGCCGATGCCTGGGAGCAGGTCGAGGTCCCGCTCGGCGAGGACAGCGAAGCCTACGAGGTGGAGATCCTCGAAGGTTCCGCCGTGAAGCGGACCCTCGCATCCACGACCACCTCGGCCCTCTACACCACCGCCCAGCAGACTGCCGACTGGGGTGCACCGCCGGGTCCGGGCGACACGCTCGCGCTGCGCATCTTCCAGCTCTCCGCCCGTCTCGGCCGTGGCACCCCCGCCGCGGTCACGCTCCAGTTCTGAGGCCCCCATGTCCGACACCAGCACGAACCTCGGTCTGCCCTACCTCATGGCCGCGCAGGCCCAGAAGCACGTCACCCACAACGAAGCGCTGCGCCTCCTCGATGCGCTGGTCCAGCTTTCGGTGCTCGACCGCGACCTAACCGCGCCGCCCACGAGCCCGGCCGATGGTGATCGGCACCTCGTTGCCTCTGGCGCCACCGGCCTCTGGGCCGGCTGGGACCTGAACATCGCCTTCTGGACGGACGGGGCCTGGCTGCGCCTGCCACCGCGGACCGGCTGGCGGGCATGGGTCGAGGCTGAACGGACGCTGCTGGTCTATGACGGCGTGGGCTGGGTCAGCATCACACCGGACGTGCTGCAGAACATGGCCCTGCTCGGGCTCGACACGACAGCGGATGCGTCGAACCCGTTCTCGGCCAAGCTGAACGCCGCGCTCTGGACGGCGAAGACCGTGGCCGAGGGGGGCACGGGCGATCTCTTTTATAACATGAACAAGGAGGCCGCGGGCGACGATCTGGGCCTGACGCTCCAGACCGGCTTCGTGACCAAGGCTCTGGTGGGGCTCTTCGGCTCGGACCGCTTCCGGCTCGCGGTCTCGGCAGACGGCAGCACCTTCTTCGACGGGCTGAGCGTCGACAACGCCACCGGCATCGTCGACCAGGCCCGATTGCCGCGATTCAAGGCCCATACAAACTACGACAACTACGTCGGCGTCGGGGCCTGGACCAAGATCAGCCTGAACAACACTGACTATAACGATCAGGGGGCATTCGACGCCGCGAACAACCGCTTTGTGGCCCCCGCCAGCGGCACCTACCTCTTCGGCGCGACGCTGCTCTACAAGATCAACGCCAGCGCCACGGCCCGCATGCGCGGACGGCTGGCGCTGAACGGCACGACCGAGATCCGTGGCTCCCTTGGCGAAATCTCCGCCACCCACGTCTCGCTCGCCACCGCGATCTGGCTGCAGATCATGGTGCCGCTGACCGCGGGCGACACCGTGGAGCTGCAGGGGTATTTCCGGGTCGCGGACGGGTACTTCGCGGCCGATCACACGTCATTCTGGGGCTGCAAGATCGGCTGAGCGGAGGAAGGAGGATCCGATGACACCACCCCGATCCGAGGGCTTCGTCCGCATCCCCGACGCCGAGTTCGAGGCGATCCTGACGCGGGCGGCCGAGGAAGGCGCGAAGCGCGCGCTGGCCGATGTCGGTCTCGACGGCGACGAAGCCGCGCTCGACATCCGCGATCTGCGCTCCCTGGTGGACTGCATCCGGCTGGTGCGCCGCACCGCCATGCAGACAGCCGTCCGCATGATCACCACCGGCGTCATGCTGGCGTTGCTCGCGGGCATCGCCATCAAGCTCAAGATCTTCGGCGGCAGCCCGTAGCCGCGCCCCATCCCCATTCATCAGCCCGCAATGACCCGCCCTTCGAGGCGGGTTCTTTCGTTTCGGAGGACCCCATGACCACGACATTCCATCGCCATTGGCGCGACGTTCCGGAGAGCGCATGGCGCTGGCGGAATTTCAGCCCGGCCGAAATCGCCTGTCGGGGCACCGGCAATCTGCTGATCAACGATCCCGCGCTCGACAGGCTGCAGGCGCTGCGCGACCGGCTGGGCAAGCCGCTGATCGTCCGTTCGGCCTATCGCAGCCCGGAACACAACCGCGCCGTCGGCGGCGCGACCCGCTCCAAGCACCTCGACGGCGCCGCCTTCGACATCGCCATGGCGAACCACGACCCTGCGGCGTTCGAGGCAGAAGCACGGGCGGTCGGATTCCTCGGCTTCGGGTTCTACCCGCGCTCGGGCTTCATCCACGTCGACCTCGGCCCCGCACGGCAGTGGGGCGAGCGGTTCGCGGTCCGGGAGACGGCTTTCGCGGCCGAAACTCCGCCCGCGCGCGAGGTGCTGGCCGACAGCCGCACAATGAAGGGTGGCGGCGCGGCAGGCGTGGCAACGCTGGGTGCAGCCGGGGTCGAGGTCGCGCAGAGCGTCCTGGCTGAGACCCAGTCCGCCATCCTGCCGCTGGTGCCGTACCTCGACACGCTCCGCTGGGTGTTCATCGCCGTGGCGCTCGGCGGGATCGCGATCACGATCTACGCGCGGCTGGACGATTGGAAGCGGGGCCGCCGATGATTGGTACGCTCCTCGCTGGGTTCGCCACCAACCCGTGGGCCCGGAGGGGTCTCCGCTACGGCGCCATCGCGTTGGCAGTGCTCCTGTTCCTGCTTTCGCTTCGGCGCTCCAGGGAGCGAGCGGGAAGCCTCGCCGAACGCCTCGAAACCACGGAGAAGGCCAATGATGTCCAACGCCAGATGCTCGAGGCGGCGGTGCGTCGTCCTCGTGATCGCAGCGACCTCACTGACCGGCTGCGCGATGGTGATTTCTGAGGACGGCACGGTCGCGACGTGCCCGCCAGCAGTTGATTACAGCCCAGAATTTCAGGCGCGGGCGGCCGACGAGCTGGCCCTGTTGCCGGAGGAATCGGCCATTATCGCGATGCTTGCAGATTATTCGGTGATGCGAGAGCAGGCGCGGGTGTGCCGATAGCCCATATCTCAGCAAAGTGCGGCGCTTGATGGAATGCGCGATTTCCGTCACACCATGCGATATGCAGTCAAGACCACAACGACCACCCGAGCCCCGATTGCGCATCCGCATCGTCTTCGGCGAAGACGAGATGATCGGACCCGGCAAGGCCGACTTGCTGGAACGGGTCGATCGGTGCGGCTCGATCGCCGCGGCGGGGCGCGAGATGGGTATGAGCTACAAGCGCGCCTGGGAACTCATCGGAACTCTGAACGCGATGTTCCGGGCGCCACTGGTCGAGAGCACACGCGGTGGTCCAGGCGGCGGTGGAGCGGTCCTGACCGAACTCGGCCGTGAGGTGCTGGCACAGTATCGCGCATTCGAGGCAGACGCGGCGGCGGACGGCGCGGCGCGGCTCGCGGTCCTTCGCGGATTGCTAAGGGATATTCCCGAAGAAAAATAACGCTTGACCGGATCATTGACGCGCTGCGATATGTTTTACCAAACATATCAACATCAGGGAGTGTCGTCAGTGTTCAATCCAGTCCTGTCCCGCATCGCTGCGCTGGCCTGCGTCGTTGCCGCCCCGGCCACGGCCATGGCCGAGGAAATCACCGTCTTCGCCGCGGCGAGCATGACCAACGCGCTTGCCGAGATCGAAACGAATTTCGAGGCAGCGACGGGACATGACCTCGTCGTTTCGCTCGCCGGCTCCTCGGCGCTCGCGCGCCAGATTCAGCAGGGCGCGCCCGCCGACATCTTCATCTCGGCCAGCACCGACTGGATGGACACGGTCGAGGCCGACGGGCTGATCGAGGAGGGATCGCGTTTCGACCTCCTCGGCAACACCATCGTTCTGGTCGCCTTCGGCACGGAGGCCGCGCCCGTCGAGATCGGGCCCGACCTCGATCTTGCCGGTCTGCTCGGCGACGGCCGGCTGGCCATGGCGCTGGTGGATTCCGTCCCGGCCGGCGTCTACGGCAAGGCGGCGCTCGAAAGCCTCGGCCTCTGGGACGACGTCGAGGCGCAAGTGGCCCAAGCCGACAACGTGCGCGCCGCGCTCGCCTTCGTCGCGACCGGCGAGGCGCCCTTCGGCATCGTCTACGCCACCGATGCGGCGGCCGAGGACAACGTGACCATCGTTGGCACATTCCCGGCCGACACCCACCCGCCCATCGTCTATCCGGCGGCGGATCTGGCCAACCGCGACTTTCCAGCCGAGGCGGAGTTCCTCGAGTATCTTCGTGGCCCGGAGGCGCGCGCCGCCTTCGAGCGGCAGGGCTTCACGGTCCTTGCCGAGTAGCGGATGACGGACTGGCTCGGCCCAGAGGAGTGGCGGGCGGTCGCGCTCTCCCTCCAGGTCTCGACATGGGCGACGCTGGTCAGCCTGCCTTTCGGCGTCTTCGTGGCCTACACTCTGGCGCGCTGGACCTTTCCCGGCAAGCAGCTGCTGAACGGCCTCGTCCACCTGCCGCTGATCCTGCCGCCCGTGGTGACCGGCTATCTCCTGCTTCTGACGCTGGGGACACGGGGGCCCATCGGCAGCATCCTCGCGGACTGGGGTATCGTCTTTGCATTCCGCTGGATGGGCGCGGCGGTGGCGGCGGGGGTCATGGCTTTCCCGCTCATGGTCCGAGCCATCCGGCTGTCGATCGAGGCCGTGGATCCCAAACTCGAGCAGGCGAGCGCCACGCTTGGGGCATCGCCGTTCTGGGTCTTCCTGACGGTCACGCTGCCCATGGCGCTGCCGGGGATCGTCGCGGGTGCGATCCTCGCTTTCGCCAAGGCGATGGGCGAGTTCGGGGCGACGATCACCTTCGTCTCGAACATCCCCGGCCAGACGCGGACGATCCCGTCCGCGATTTACGCCTTCCTTCAGGTGCCGGGCGGCGAGGGTTCGGCGATGAAGCTGGTGATCGTCTCGGTCGTCGTCGCGATGGGAGCGCTGCTGCTGTCGGAACTGATCGGTCGCCGGGTCGCGGCGCGGGTCGGGGGCGCGTGATGCTGGAGATCTCCGTGCGCCACGCCTTCGCGGGCTTCACGCTCGACGCCGCATTCCGGGCGCCGCCGGGGGTGACGGTTCTGTTCGGGCGCTCCGGGTCGGGCAAGACGACCATCGTGAACGCCGTGGCGGGATTGCTGATGCCGGACTCGGGGCGCATCGCCTCGGGCGACTGGACCCTGCTCGACACCGAACAGGGCATCTGCCTCAAGCCGCACCGCCGCAGGCTCGGCTACGTCTTCCAGGAGGGGCGGCTGTTCCCGCATCTGACTGTGCGGCAGAACCTCGGCTATGGTGCCTGGTTTGCTCCGAGGGGCGCCCCACGCGAGGACATGGGCCGGGTGGTGGAGCTTCTCGGCATCGGTCCTCTGCTCGACCGGCGTCCCGGCGCTTTGTCGGGCGGCGAGAAGCAGAGGGTCGCGATCGGCCGCGCGCTTCTGTCGGCCCCGCGCCTGATCCTCGCCGACGAGCCGCTCGCCGCCCTCGACGAGGCGCGCAAGGCCGAGATCCTGCCCTACTTCGAGCGGCTGCGCGACGAGGTGAACGTGCCCATCCTCTATGTCAGCCACTCGGCCTCGGAGGTCGCGCGGCTGGCCACAACGGTCGTCGCGCTCGATGCGGGCCGGGTGGTGGCGCAGGGCCCGGCGGCCGAGGTTCTGGGCGACCCAGAGGTGCTGCCAGCGGGCGCGCGCGAGGCCGGCGCCGTGCTGACGGCGCGCGTTGCGCTGCACCATGAGGACGGCCTCACCGAACTCGATGCGGGCGGCCTGCCGCTGTTCCTTCCCCGTGTTCCGCATGAGCCAGGCGCGAGCCTGCGCGTCCGGATTGCCGCCCACGACGTGATCCTGTCGCGCGGCCGGCCGGAGGGTCTCTCTGCGCTCAACATTCTGCCTGGCGTGGTTTATGAGGTCCGACCTGGCGAGGGGCCGGGCACCATCGTTGCGATCGATACGAAGGCAGGGCGCGTCCTTGCACGCATCACCAGGCGCTCGGCGGCGTCGCTTGACCTGGCGCAGGGCGGAGAGGTCCATGCCGTCGTCAAAACCGTCTCGGTCGCCCCGTTAGACATTGGTGGCGCCGGACGAGCTGGTTGATATGCAAGCGCGGTTGCTCGATTCGGCGGCGCGTCGCCCTCGGTCTCGCGACGATCTGGCTGAGCGGCTGCGCGACGGTCAGTAAGCGTCGTCCGGGTCCCACCTTCTGTTGATTTTCTGGCTCTGCGAGTCCTTCCGCGTTGTATGAGAGGGAAGGATTTTCTCCATGGAGACTATGACGGAGTTTCTCAGGTCGCTCGGGG
>JAUHZL010000145.1 GCA_030425945.1 Alphaproteobacteria bacterium
GACGTGCGCGCCAACTACCTCGCCTCGCCGCCGCTCGTGGTGGCCTACGCGATCGCGGGCACGCTCGACCTCGACCTGACCTCCGAGCCGATCGCGCAGACGCCGGACGGCAAGGACGTCTACCTCAAGGACATCTGGCCGACCACGCAGGAAGTGGCCGAGCTGGTCGAGCAGACCGTCACCCGCGAGGCGTTCCAGTCGAAATACGCCGACGTCTTCAAGGGCGACGAGAAGTGGCAGTCGGTCGAGACCACCGACCAGCAGACCTATGACTGGCCGCCGACCTCGACCTACGTCCAGAATCCGCCCTACTTCCAGGGCATCACGATGGACACCAAGAAGATCGAGAACCTGGAAGGGGCCCGCATCCTCGCCATCCTCGGCGACATGATCACCACCGACCACATCTCGCCCGCAGGCTCGTTCAAGGACACCACGCCGGCCGGCAAGTACCTGATCGAACGGCAGGTTCCGCAGCGCGAGTTCAACAGCTACGGCTCGCGGCGCGGCAACCACGAGATCATGATGCGCGGCACCTTCGCCAACATCCGGATCAAGAACGAGATGCTCGACGGCGTCGAGGGCGGCTACACCCTCGGCCCGGACGGCCAGCAGACCTCGATCTTCGACGCCGCGATGGCCTGGCAGGAGCAGGGCACCCCGCTGGTGATCTTCGGCGGCGAACAGTACGGCGCGGGCTCGTCGCGCGACTGGGCGGCCAAGGGCACCGCGCTCTTGGGCGTCAAGGCCGTGGTCGCCGAGAGCTTCGAGCGCATCCACCGCTCGAACCTCGTCGGCATGGGCGTCATCCCGTTCGAGTTCACCGGCGGCGACACCCGCAAGTCGCTCGGCCTGAAGGGCGACGAGGTGGTGGCGATCCACGGCCTCGACACCGTCCGCCCGCTGGCCGAGGTGCCCTGCACCATCACCTACGCCGACGGCACCGAGAAGACGATCACGCTGAAGTGCCGGATCGATACCGAGGTCGAGATCGAGTACATCGAGAACGGCGGCGTCCTGCACTACGTGCTGCGCAACCTCGCCCGCGCGGCGTAAGGGCGGCACGGACCGACAGACGGATCCGGGCGGGGGGTTTCCCCGCCCTTTTCCTTGCCAGCGGCCGGGCCGCGCGCGAAGCTCGCCCGATGAAAACCGTCCTCATCACCGGCGCGGCGCGCGGGCTGGGCCGGGCGATCGCCGAGGCCTTCGCCCCCGATCACGCCACGGCCTTCACCTGGCACCACCATCCCCCCGACGCCGCCTGCGCCGCGATGCCCGAGGCGCTGGCCGTGCAGGCCGACCTGCTGGACCCCGACGCCGCGCCGCAGGTCGTCGCCCGGGTGATCGAGCGGTTCGGCCGCCTCGACATCCTCGTGAACAATGCGGGTCCGGTGCTCCCTACCGCCCACGACGCCCCCGACCTCGCGGTGCACCAGGCGCTCTTCGGGATGCATGTCTCGGTCCCGGCCGCCCTGCTGGCCGCCGCCCTTCCGCACCTGGCGCCCGGGGCCTGCGTGGTGAACATCTCGTCCGTCAACGCGGTCCTGCCGCCGACGGGGGCCGCGATCTACGGGGCCAGCAAGGCGGCGCAGAACCTCTGGACCCGCGCGATGGCCAAGGAACTGGGACCGCGCGGCATCCGGGTGAACGCGGTCGCGCCGGGGGCGGTCAACACGCCCGAGGCGCCGCGCCCCGAGGCCCTGACGCGGGCCTTCGAGGAGCTGACCGCGCTCGGGCGGCTGGCGACCCCGCAGGACATCGCCGCCGCCGTGCGGTTCCTCGCCTCCGACGCGGCGGGGGCGATCACCGGCCATGTCCTCGACGTCAACGCGGGGTATCGCCTGTGAGGCGGCCCCGCCCCGCACCCGATCCCGCCCGATCACGAAAACTTTCGCTCTGGTCTTTCGCACAGCCGTGCTACCCTTCCGGGATGGACACCGACACGGAGTGACAGCCATGACGATCAAGACTGCCCTCGCTGCCCTTGCCCTGACCCTCGCGCCGACCCTCGCGCTCGCCGAGTGCTGGGGCGAGGCCCACAAGATGACCTCCGCCAATGCCTGCGCCGAAGGCCAGGTCTGGTCCGAGACCCTCGCCACCTGCGTCGCCAAGCCGACCAGCTGAGCCCCTTGCACCGAAGCACATCTCGTTCCCTCTGAGATGTCACGACGACCGGCCCGCCCGCCTCGGACGGGCCGGTTTTCCGTCCGGCCCCAAGGCTGCCCCCAAATCTGCCCCCGATCCTGACGCATCCGTGACTGTGCCGCCCCCGCCGCGGCGCTAGGCTTCCCCGCAGGCAAACCCCCATCCCCCGGAGGACACCCGATGACCCGTGCCCGCCCGCTGATCCTCGCCGCCACGCTGGCGCTCGCCCCCGGCCTCGCGCTGGCGGTCGGCAGCGACGACGACGCCGTGCCGACCCCGACCGAGACCTCCAGCAAATGCGAGGGCGCGCAGGTCTGGGACGAGAAGACCGAGACCTGCGTCGATGCCCGCGAGAGCCGGATCGACGACGACACCCGCTACCGCGCCGTGCGCGAACTGGCCTATGACGGCCAGATGGCGCGCGCGCTGGCGATCCTCGACAGTTTCGAGAACCCCGGCGACGACCGCCGCCTGACCTATCTCGGCTTCGTCCACCGCAAGTCGGGCGACATGGCCGAGGGGATGCGCTGGTACGCCGCCGCGCTCGAGGCCAACCCGGACAACCTGCTGGCGCGCTCCTACATGGGCATGGCGCTGGCCGAGCAGGGCGACCGCGCCGCCGCCCGCGTCCAGCTGACCGAGATCCGCGCCCGCGGCGGCCGCGAGACCTGGCCGGAACTGGCGCTGGAGATGGCGCTCGGGAACGGACCGCGCCCGGCCTACTGAGCCGGCGGCACCGCTTCACCCGCGGTTAACCCGCAGCGCCTATCCGGGAGACCCGTTCCCGAGGTGTCCCGGTGCAGCTGCCCGCAGCCAGTCCCGCCCTCGCGCCGCCCCGCAAGGCGGCGCTGATCGTCAACCTGCTGGTCTCCGAGGGGCTGTGCCCCGACCTGTCGGCGCTGACCGATGCGGGCCAGACCCGGCTCGCGCGCGAGATCGGCGCGCTCGGCCGCATCGACCGGGCGACGCTCGACCGGGTCGCTGCCGAATTCGCCGCCGAGGTGGACGCCATCGCGCTGACCGCGCCCGGCTCGCTGGCGCGCGCGCTCGACCGGCTCGACGGCCATATCGCGGCCCCGGTGCTCGACGCGCTGCGGCGCGAGGCCGGGATCGGCGCGGCGGGCGACCCGTGGGAGCGGCTCTCGGCGCTCGGCACCGACACGCTGGCGCCCGTGCTGGCCGCCGAACGGCCCGAGGTCGCCGCCGTCATCCTGTCGAAGCTGCGCACCGCGCGCGCCGCCGAACTGCTGTCGGCCCTGCCCGGAGCGCTGGCGCGCACGATCACGCTGGCGATCCCGCGCGTCGCCGCGACCGACCCCGGCACGGTCGCCGCGATCGGGCAGGCGCTGGCGGCGAGCCTCGACAACGGCCCGCCGCCCGCCTTCGAGGACGGCCCGGTGCCGCGCCTCGGCGCGATCCTCAACACCACCACCGCCGCGATCCGCGACGACGTGCTGGCGGCCTTCGAGGAGGTCGATGCCGATTTCGCCCGCGCCGTCCGCGCCGCGATCTTCACCTTCGAGAACATCCCGGCCCGCATCGCCCCGCGCGACGTGCCCCGCGTCCTGCGCGAACTCGACGAGGAGACGCTGGTGCAGGCCCTCGCCGCGGGCCGCGCCACGGCGCCGGAGGCGGTGGAGTACATCCTCGCTAATGTCTCGAACCGCATGGCCGAGCAACTGCGCGACACGCTGTCCGACCGCGCCGCCCCGGCGCTGGCCGCGGGCGAGGCCGCGATGACCGCCCTCATCCTGCGCATCCGCGAGATGGAAGCGGCCGGCGACCTCGTGCTGGCGGTGGAGGAGGGGTAGGGGGGAGGCCGCGTGGACGCGGCCTGCCGCGCCGTGCAAGGCGGGGCTTTCCCTCCGCTAGGGCGCTGGCGGCGGGCGTTGGTCGGCGCGCAGACTCGAAGACCGTCGCGAGGACAACTCCCTCCCCGTTTCCGGTCCGGGGGATAAGGCCGCTTGCAAGCGGCCTCACGCGCCTTCCAAGGCGCGGGCCGTCCCCGCGCTGTAGCGCTGGCGGCGGGCTCTGCTCAGCGCGCAGACCCACAGACAGCCACGGGGACAGCTTCCGCCCGCTCTCTCGTGGTTTCGCGTCCGGGGGACGAGGCCGCTTCCAAGCGGCCTCTCGCGCCTTGCAAGGCGCGGGCCGTCCCCGCGCCGTAGCGCTGGTGGGGGGCGTCGCTCAGCGCACAGACCCACAGTGAGTCACGGGGACAAATTCCGTCCGCTCCCTCCCGGTTTCCGGTCCGAGGGGACAAGGCCGCTTCCAAGCGGCCTCTCGCGCCTTGCAAGGCGCGACCCTTACCCCGGGCGGCAAGGTTGGCTGCGGGCGTCACGCGGTGCGCGGACCGCGAAAAGTCAGGGAGACCATCCACGAACCGTCCGCGGTCTCCAGCCCGCGCGTCAAGTCAACTCGCGAGCGGCCTGCGGCGCCGTGCAAGGCGTAAGCTGTCCCTCCGCCACAGCGCTGGCGGCGGGCTCTGCTCAGCGCGCAGACCCACAGGCAGTCACGGGGACAACTTCCGCCCGCTCCCTCCAGGCTTCCGGTCCGGGGGACGAGGCCGCTTCCAAGCGGCCTCACGCGCCTTCCAAGGCGCGACCCTTGCCCCTCGCCGCAAGGCTGGCTGCTGGCGTCACGCGGCGCGCGGACCGCGAAGGGTCCCGGGGACCACCCACAAACCGTCCGTTCCTCGTCTCAGGTCAGCGCGTCACGGCCACTTCCAAGCGGCCTCACGCGCCTTGCAAGGCGCGACCCTTCCCCCGCGCCGCGGGGATGGTTGCCGGCGTCGCTCCTGCGCACCGGTCGAGACGGGCCACGGGAAAATCCCGACCCCTCCTTCCCGGTTTCCGGTCGAGGGGATGAGGCCGCCTCCAAGCGGCCTCCCGCCCTCAGCCGAAGACGCGGGCGAAGATCGTGTCGACGTGCTTGGTGTGGTAGCCCATGTCGAACTGCGCGGTGATCCCCTCGGTCCCCAGCGCCGCCACCACCTCCGGGTCGGCCAGCAGCTGCTCGCGGAAGTCGACGCGCTCTTCCCAGACCTTCAGCGCGTTGCGCTGCACCATGGCATAGGCCGCCTCGCGCGAGACGCCCGCCTGGGTCAGGGCCAGCAGCACGCGCTGGCTCATCACGAGGCCGGGGAAGCGGTTCATGTTCTCCAGCATCCGGTCGGGGAAGACGAGCATCTTCTCGACCACGCCCGCCAGCCGGTGCAGCGCGAAGTCGAGCGTGATGGTGGCATCCGGCCCGATCATCCGCTCGACCGACGAGTGCGAGATGTCCCGCTCGTGCCACAGCGCCACGTTCTCCATCGCCGGGATCACCGTCATCCGCACCAGCCGGGCGAGGCCGGTCAGGTTCTCGGTCAGCACCGGGTTCTTCTTGTGCGGCATCGCCGACGAGCCCTTCTGCCCCATCGAGAAGAACTCCGCCCCCTCCAGCACCTCGGTGCGCTGCATGTGGCGGATCTCGATGGCGACGTTCTCGATGCTGGAGGCGATCACCCCCAGCACCGCGAAGAACATCGCGTGCCGGTCGCGCGGGATCACCTGCGTCGAGATCGGCTCGGGGCTCAGGCCCATCTGGGCGCAGACATGCGCCTCGACCGCCGGGTCGATGTTGGCGAAGGTGCCGACCGCGCCGGAAATCGCCCCCGTGGCGATCTCGGCCCGGGCCTGTTCCAGGCGGCTGCGGTTGCGCGCCATCTCGGCGTAGAAGCGCGCGAAGGTCAGGCCCATCGTCGTCGGCTCGGCGTGGATGCCGTGGCTGCGCCCGACGCGCAGGGTGTCCTTGTGCTCGTAGGCGCGCGCCTTCAGCGCCGCCATCACCCGGTCGACGCCCGCCAGCAGCAGGTCCGCCGCGCGCACCAGCTGCACGTTCAGCGTGGTGTCGAGCACGTCCGACGAGGTCATGCCCTGGTGGACGAAGCGGGCCTCCTCGTTGCCGACGATCTCGGCGAGGTGCGTCAGGAAGGCGATGACGTCATGCTTGGTGACCGCCTCGATCTCGTCGATCCGGGCGACGTCGAACTCGACGTCCTTCGCGCGCCAGACGGCCTCCGCGTTTTCCTTCGGGATCACCCCCAGCGCGGCCTGCGCGTCGCAGGCATGCGCCTCGATCTCGAACCAGATGCGGAACTTCGTCTCGGGCGACCAGATCGCGACCATCTCGGGGCGGGAATAGCGGGGGATCATCGGCGCTGCCTTTTTCGTCTTGGGACCGGGGTGCGGGCGTCGTAGACGAGGGCGACACGTCAAACAAGGGCAGCACCGTCGCATGGAGCCGCAAGACCCGCACCGGGGGCCCGACCGCCTCGCCGCCTTTGCGGGCCGCTGGCGCGTGGCGCGCGAGATCGCCGACGCACGCGGCCCGGACGGGACCTTCACGGGCACGGCGGTCTTCGCCCCCGCCCCCGGCGGGCTCGGCTACCACGAGACCGGCACCCTGACTCTGGGCGGCCAGCGGTTCGAGGCCGCCCGCCGCTACCTCTGGACCGAGCCCGCCCCGGGCGAACTGCTCGTGCTCTTCCCCGACGGCCGCCCGTTCCATGCCCTGATCCTCGCCCCGCGGGCCGCGGCCGCGCATGACTGCCCGCCCGACGACTACCGCCTCGCCTTCGACTTCACCGGCTGGCCGGTCTGGCAGGTCACCCACCGGGTCACCGGCCCGCGCAAGGACTACCGGATGCACACGGTCTACACCCCCGCCTGAGACGCCCTGCGGCACCGGCGCGCCCCGGCCCGGGCGATGCGCCGCTTGCACCCGTGACCGCACCTGCGGCATAAGCAGGGGGAACGACGGACAAGCGGAGGGGCAGATGGCCTTTGCACGGAACGACACGGTGTTGATCGAGGCCGCCGGGGCCACGACCGCGGTGAAACAGGCGGCGATGGTGCTGCTCGGGATCGCCGCGCTGGCGGTGATGGCCAAGGTGCAGGTCTTCCTGCCGGGCAACCCGGTGCCGGTCACCCTGACCACGCTCGGCGTGCTGACCATCGGCGCCGCCTTCGGCCCGCGCCTCGGCCTCGCGACCGTGCTGGGCTACCTCGGCCTCGGCGCGCTCGGCGCCGGCGTCTTCGCGGGAGAGCAGGCCGGCCTGACCTACATGATGGGCGGCACCGGCGGCTACCTGCTGGGCTACGCGCTGGCGGCGGCGGCCCTCG
>JAUHZL010000146.1 GCA_030425945.1 Alphaproteobacteria bacterium
GCCGCCGCCGCCGCCACGGCATCGTCGAAGAACATCTCGTAGAAGTCGCCCATCCGGTAGAACAGCAGCGCCTCGGGGTGCTGCGCCCTGATCTCCAGATATTGCGCCATCATCGGCGTGGTGTCTGCGGTGGCTGTCTGCACGGTGTGTTCCGGCCTCTCTTCGGTCGGCCCTGCCCGCCGGGTGCGGACGGTTGCGCCTGCGATGTCTCCAGACCCTAGGACCTGAGCTTCTCAGGGTCTTTGAACCGGAGTGCAACGAAACATGCAAATGTCGTTCGCTGACCCTGATCCGCCTGCCAGAACGCTGCGATCCGGGTTTCGGCGTTCTGCAGGTGGTTCCTGACCTCCGAGACCGGAAACGTCGCAAGCGGGTCGTAGTCCGCCTGCTCGCGCCGGTTCTTCAGCGTGACGAAGAGCTTGGCAAAGGCAGCGATCGGTTGCGGGAAGTCCCCCGACCGGGCCACGGACCGGCACTTCTGTTCGGCGGTTCCGTGATCCATCTGCCGGTACACGGCGAGGAAAACCGTCCGGGCAGACTCGCTTTCCGGATCGATTCCCAAGGGTTCGACGACCGCTTCGCAGATGGCATGGAAGAGCGCGTAGTAGAGGTCGCTGGTCGCCCGTCGGAGATTGGCTTCGCTGAGCGCGCGCCGGTCCTCGAGGCGGGCCCGCGCGACCTTCAGGAGGGCATCACTCAGCCGCGATGTGCTCAACGTCCTTGTCCGCGCGGAAGATGACGACAGGGATCGGCGCGGCCTCGTCCGGATCGACGCCCCAGATCGCGTCCTCGACCTGCATCATCTGGGAGACCGACAGCGGAAACTCGGACGCGTAGGTGATGCGGCTTTCGATGACCTGCACGCCGTCCGAGTTGGTGGCGGGCGAGCTTTCGACGGAGCGCAGGATGTCGGGTCCGAGGACCTGACGGACGGCGTCTTCG
Organism: Alphaproteobacteria bacterium; assembly: GCA_030425945.1. Classification (GTDB taxonomy): domain Bacteria; phylum Pseudomonadota; class Alphaproteobacteria; order Rhodobacterales; family Rhodobacteraceae; genus Dinoroseobacter. The sequence goes on from JAUHZL010000146.1 coordinate 943, forward strand.
ATCCGGGCGATGCGCGTTGCGTTTTCCATGGGTCGATTGAATCATTTTTTTGGTCTTCGGGGAATCCCCAACCGGTCTGGCGTACCCGATATCCCCGGTCCGGCAGCCCCGCTGCGCGTTCGCGCGCCGCAGTTGGCAGCCCCGGTCCGAGCCGCTACACAAGCGTGCCAGTCTGGAGGAGGCGTGCATGTCGAGAGCGAAGATCACCCGGGAAGAGGCGCTGGCCTATCACCTCGATCCGAGCCCGGGGAAGATCCAGATCACGGCCTCGACGCCGATGCGCACGCAGCGCGACCTGAGCCTCGCCTATTCGCCCGGCGTGGCGGTGCCCTGCGAGGAGATCGCCGCCGATCCGGCGACCGCCTATGACTACACGACCAAGGGCAACCTCGTCGCCGTGATCTCGAACGGGACGGCGGTGCTGGGGCTGGGGAACCTGGGCGCGCTGGCCTCGAAGCCGGTGATGGAAGGCAAGGCGGTGCTGTTCAAGCGCTTCGCCGACATCAACTCGATCGACCTGGAACTGGACACCGAGGACCCGGACGCCTTCATCAATGCCGTGCGCCTGATGGGGCCGAGCTTCGGGGGCATCAACCTCGAGGACATCAAGGCGCCCGAGTGCTTCATCATCGAGCAGCGGCTCAAGGAAGAGATGGACATCCCGGTCTTCCACGACGACCAGCACGGCACGGCGGTGATCTGCGCGGCGGGCCTGATCAACGCGCTGCACCTGAGCGGCAAGAAGATCGAGGACGTGAAGATCGTGCTGAACGGCGCGGGCGCGGCGGGGATCGCCTGTCTCGAACTGCTCAAGGCAATGGGCGCACGGCATGACAACTGCATCATGTGCGACACCAAGGGCGTGATCTGGCAAGGCCGCACCGAGGGGATGAACCAGTGGAAATCGGCGCATGCCGCGAAGACCGACGCGCGCACGCTGGCCGAGGCGATGGCGGGCGCGGACGTGTTCCTGGGCGTGTCGGTGAAGGGCGCTGTGACGCCCGAGATGGTCATCAGCATGGCCGACAACCCGGTGATCTTCGCGATGGCGAACCCCGATCCCGAGATCACGCCGGAGGAGGCGCACGAGGTGCGGCCGGACGCGATCGTGGCGACGGGGCGGTCGGACTATCCGAACCAGGTCAACAACGTGCTGGGCTTTCCCTACCTGTTCCGGGGCGCGCTGGATATCCGGGCGCGGGCGATCAACGACGAGATGAAGATCGCCTGTGCCCGCGCGCTGGCGGAACTGGCGCGCGAGGACGTGCCGGACGAGGTGGCGATGGCCTATGGCCGCAAGCTGGCCTTCGGGCGGGACTACATCATCCCGACGCCGTTCGATCCGCGGCTGATCCACACCATTCCGCCGGCGGTGGCGCGGGCCGGGATGGACACCGGGGTGGCGCGGCGGCCGATCGTGGACATGCAGGGCTACGAGCATGACCTGCGGGCCCGGATGGACCCGACCGCGTCGATGCTGCAGGGGCTCTATGCCCGGGCCAAGAGCGCGCAGGCGCGGATGATCTTCGCCGAGGGCGACGACATCCGGGTGCTGCGGGCGGCGGTGGCCTATCAGCGGTCGGGGCTGGGGCAGGCGCTGGTGGTGGGCCGCGACGAGGACGTGCGCGAGAAGCTGGCGCAGGCGGGCCTCGGCGATGCGTTCCGCGAACTGGAGATCGTGAACGCGCGCAACACGCGGCACCTCGAGGCCTACAAGGACTTCCTCTATGCCCGGTTGCAGCGCCGCGGCCACGATGCGCAGGACATTCACCGCCTCGCGGCACGCGACCGGCACGTGTTCTCGGCGCTGATGCTGGCACACGGGCACGGCGACGGGCTGGTGACCGGGGCGACACGCAAGTCGGCGCATGTGCTGGGGCTGCTGAACCATGTCTTCGACGCCTCGGCGAAGGACGGCGCGGTCGGCGTGACGGCGCTGCTGGTCAAGGGCCGGGTCGTTCTGATCGCGGATACGCTGGTGCATGAATGGCCCGAGGCCGAGGACCTGGCGGACATCGCCGTGCGCGCTGCCCATACCGCGCGCAGTCTTGGCCTGGAGCCGCGCGTCGCCTTCGTCAGCTTCTCGACCTTCGGGTACCCGATGTCGGAACGCTCGATGAAGATGCACGACGCGCCCGGCGTGCTGGACGCGCGCGGCGTCGATTTCGAGTACGACGGCGAGATGACGGTGGACGTGGCGCTGAACCCGGCGGTGATGGCGCAGTACCCGTTCTGCCGTCTCAGCGGACCGGCGAACGTGCTGGTGGTGCCGGCGCGGCACTCAGCGTCGATCTCGACAAAGCTGATGCAGCAACTGGGCGACGCGACGGTGATCGGGCCGATCCTGTCGGGGGTCGGCAAGCCGATCCAGCTGTGCTCGACCACCTCGACAGCGAACGACATCCTGAACATGGCGGTGCTCGCTGCCTGCAAGGTGGGCTGAGCGATGGGCCGGATCGTCACGGTCGGGTCGATCAACGCGGATTACCTGTACCTTGTCCCGCATCTGCCGGGGCCGGGCGAGACGCTGGCCTCGACCGGCATGCGGCGGTCGCTGGGCGGCAAGGGCGCGAACCAGTCGATCGCGGCGGCGCGGTCGGGGGCCGAGGTCGCGCATGTCGGCTGCATCGGGCCGGGCGACGACTGGCTGACCGACACGATGGCGGCGGCGGGCGTGGACGTGGCGCCGGTCACGGTTGCCGATGTGCCGACCGGGCACGCGATCATCGCGGTCGATCCGGCGGGCGAGAACAGCATCATCCTTGCGTCGAGCGCGAACCTGGCGCTGGACCCGGCGCGGATCGCGGCGGTGCTGGAAGGGTATGGACCCGGCGACATCTGCCTGCTGCAGAACGAGATCAACGCGACGGCCGAGGCGGCGGCGCTGGCCCGCGCGCGGGGGATGACGGTGATCTATTCCGCGGCACCCTTCGACCCGGCGGCGGTCGAGGCGGTGCTGCCGCATGCCGACCTGCTGGTGATGAACGCGGTCGAGGCGGCGCAGCTTGGCCGCCCGCCCGCCGCGCTGGGCGTCGACGTGCTGGTGACGAAGGGCGCCGAGGGCGCGACCTATCACGGGAAGGACGTGACCGAGTGCCCGGCTTTCGCCGTCACACCGGTCGACACCACCGGGGCGGGCGATTGCTACATTGGCAGTTTCGCGGCGAAGCGGGCGCTGGGCGCGGACGTGGCGCAGGCGATGCGCTGGGCGGCGGCGGCGAGCGCGATCCAGGTCACGCGGATCGGCACCGCCGATGCGATGCCGAGTGCCGACGAGATCGCCGCTTTCCTCAACGCGCGCGGTTAGCCGCTGACGAAGGGCGCGGCGTCGCCCCAGATCGCGCGCACGCGGGCGTCGCGGCCGCAGCCCTCGCGGTAGCGCTTGTAGGCGCTGGCCTTGGTCGTGGGGCCGAACCGGGTGAAGAGCACCAGCTCCTCGGACTTGTAGTAATCCTGGTGATAGGCCTCGGCGGGGTAGAAGGGTGCTGCGTCCAGAACCGGCGTCACGATGCCCCGCCCGAGGGCCGCCTGCGCGTCGGCCACGGCGGCCTCGGCGGCGCTGCGCTGGGCGGGATCGAGCGCGTGGATCGCGGTGGTATAGCTGAAGCTGCGGTCGCAGAACTGGCCGCCGTCGTCGGTCGGATCGACCGAGCGCAGGAACAGGTCATAGAGCTCGCGCGCGGTGATCCGCCCGGGATCGAAGGTGATCAGCACCACCTCGCGATGCGCGGTGCCGCCCGCGACCACCTGCCGGTAGGTCGGATCGACGACATCGCCGCCGGCGAAGCCCGAGACGGCCTCGATCACGCCGGGCACCTTCTCGAAATCGGCCTCGACGCACCAGAAGCAGCCGCCCGCGACGAGGATCTGGCCGGTGCCCTGTGCGTGGGTGCCGGCCTCGCGGGCCACCAGTCCCAGCACGATGGCACAGGCGAGGATCAGCGGCCTGACGTGAAACAGCTTGTGAACTCTGCGCATGACACTCCCTCCTGCTGGGGTCTTGGTGCCGTGCCGGGCCTGTCACGCGCAACGCACGGTCCGGTGATCGGGCCGGTTCTCACCGCGCTTTGAAGGGCTGAAACATTGCGATTGCACCCCGCCCGCCGGTGGATAGGGTCACCGGCGGGGTCAACCGGGGGGTGCGATGAAGATTGCGATGTGGTCCGGGCCGCGGAACCTGTCCACGGCGATGATGTACGCCTTTGCGGCGCGCGGCGATTGCGCGGTGTCGGACGAGCCGTTCTACGCGGCCTACCTGGAAGCGACCGGCGTCGCGCACCCGATGGGGGACGAGATCCGCGCCGCGCACGAGACGGACCCGGCCCGTGTCGCCGCGCAGCTGGCGGGGCCGGTGCCCGGGGGGCGGGCGCACTGGTACCAGAAGCACATGCCGCACCACATGGATCCGGGGTTTCCGCTGGACTGGGCGGAGGGGGTCACCCATGTCCACCTGATCCGCCACCCGGCGCGGGTGATCGCGAGCTACCTCGAGAAGCGCGAGTCGCCGACGCTGGAGGACCTGGGCTATGCCCGCCACCTGGAGTTCTACCGGCGCTTCCCGGGGCCGGTCGTGGACAGCGCCCGCGTGCGCGAGGACCCGGCGGGTGTGCTGAAAGGCCTGTGCCGGGCGATCGGGCTGGACTGGACCGAGCGGATGCTGAGCTGGCCTGCCGGGGGACGGCCCGAGGACGGGATCTGGGCGGCGCACTGGTACGGGGCGGTGCATCGCTCGACCGGGTTCGCCGGGCCGGAGGGCCCGCTGCCCGACGTGCCGCCCGACTGCCACGGCCTGCTGCACGCCGCGCTGCCGCTCTACGAGCGGATGGCGGAGGACGCGCTGACGCCGGGGTGAGTTGGGTTCAGGGCCACGCTAGATTGGCTATGGAGTTCGGTGCGCCCAACGAGTGGCAAAGAAGATTGGAACGGATGCAGTAATTGGTCAAAGATGGCTGCTCGAATAGCATGACCATCTTCCCAGGTTCTCCCCGCTCGTACACTCTGATTGTGTTATTGAACACCGTCAAAAGTACGACTGCTTCCGAAAATGCACCCTGACGATCCGCAGTACAGCCTCCTTCTTGCTCTGCACGGAGCATCTGTTGAGGATTCTCCGTTCCGGATAGGGAAAATTCCCGCTGAAGTTGCAGAACTTCTTGGCTGGAGGTCTCGTGACGTAATGTTCACTAACAGGGATGCACAAAAGCTGCGGCATCATCCGATGCATGGAATGGACGCAAACCGCGCCCTACATCTTCCGATGGTCCTGAGCAACGGGGACTATTGGCAGACCCGTAATCGAGGAACTGAGCTCCAAATCGAAGTAGTACTCCACGAACCGGACCAGCCCAATAGAGCGTATTTTCTCGTCTTGGCGCGAGACAAAGAGGATCGCGGTATCTTCATTCGAACGTTTTACTTCACCGCAAAACTTACCCGAAGCAAGATGAAGCGGGCGGTATGTATCAGGGATAGAAGTGGACTCGCCTACTTTAAGACGGGATGAGGTGGGGGACCCACAACCCCCCTAGAGTTCAGTCTTGCGACTAACTGCGGACGTGGGCTTTACCGCATTCCCTCAACCTCAATATAGTGAATCGCGCTCAACATTTCAAGACAAGTCTTTGATTCTAATCAAGGAATCCCAAGGCCGAAAAATCGAATCGTTTTCAATATGTTACCGCCCGTCGGCCGCCCTGTAGGTCGACGTGACGGCGAAGGCCGTTGAAGGCGGCCCTCTCATCAGTCGCCCTGGTCAAACTCGCGGGGCACGACCACCATCCGGGCGAAGAGCCAGACCGACAGACCCACGGGCACCAGGCCGAGCGCGAGGAAGGCCGCGCCGAAGAGCCAGAGCGACCAGAAGCCGGTCACCCGGACGTAGGGGTAGTCGGGGTTGCTGTAGACCTCGATCACGCGGCCTTCGGACCAGCCGTGGTCCGAGGCGGCATAGCGGGTCGTGGCTGTCCGCGTCGTGCCGTCGGGCGCGGGGACGCGGAGCACGGGCTGCCAGCGACAGCCGTCGTCGTCGCAGGTCGGGGGGTTCTCGATCACCTCGGCGCGGACGAGCGCGGCCCCGTCGAGGTAGTCGAAGGTGGCCTTGAGGTCCCACGCCCCGAAGAGCGCGAAGCCGCCGCCGCCGAGGAGGAAGACGAGCGCGCCCCAGAAGGTCGGCCAGTCGATCCTCGTCCGGCGGCTGGCCATGTTACCCCAGACGCCGCTTCCGGGCGGCCAGCAGCTTGAGCCGCAGCGCGTTGAGCTGGATGAAGCCCTGCGCGTCCTTCTGGTCGTAGGCGCCGGCGTCCTCCTCGAAGGTGACGTGGGCCTCCGAGTAGA
>JAUHZL010000147.1 GCA_030425945.1 Alphaproteobacteria bacterium
GTGGAAGAAGCCGAAGACCAGCAGCGCCAGCACGATCCGGATGGTCCAAACGACGTAACGCATCGGCGCCCTCCTCAGGCGAAATTCACGAAATAGACCAGCAGCGCGATCACCGTCAGCGGCACGACGTAGACGCCCCAGATCAGCTTGCGGCGGATCGAGCGTTCGTACTCGCGCATCTCGCGCTCGTAATAGGTGTCCCAGTCGATGCGCCGTCCCGGCAGCGCCTCCCACTCGGCACGCGCCCGGCGCTCGGCCGCGTTGCGCTGCGCCCAGCTCATCAGCAGGAACACCGCCGTCTGAACCAGCAGGACGAGGATGAACAGGCGCAGGACACCGATCATGGGCAGTCTCCGGTCAGGCGCGGGGCGATGGACACCGCGCACAAAGCCCGCGCGCGGCCGCCCCTGTCAACCGACATAAGGTGCCCGGACCGCTTATGGAATGCCGCGGGGACTTGAGCCGCCCCGCGCGCCCGCCTACCGTCGCGGCATGTCGGACGCCCCCCTCCTCGAAGCGATCGCCGCGCGCCGGGACGACCTCGTGTCGCTGACCCGGGCGCTGATCCGCATTCCCACGCTGAACCCGCCCGGGCGGAACTATCATGAGATCTGCGCCTTTCTCGAGGCCCGGCTCTCGGCCAAGGGGTTCCGGACCGAGATGATCCGCGCCACCGGCGCGCCCGCCGACAGCGACCGCTACCCGCGCTGGAACCTCGTCGCCCGGCGCGAGGGCACGGGGCCCGGCGACTGCGTCCACTTCAACAGCCATCACGACGTGGTCGAGGTCGGCCACGGCTGGACCACCGACCCGTTCGGCGGCGAGGTGAAGGACGGCCGCGTCTACGGTCGCGGCGCCTGCGACATGAAGGGCGGGCTGGCGGCCAGCATCATCGCGGCGGAAGCCTTTCTCGACACCCATCCCGACTTCGCGGGCGCGGTCGAGATCAGCGCGACCGCGGACGAGGAATCGGGCGGCTACGGCGGCGTCGCCTACCTGGCGCAGCAGGGCTATTTCGACCCCGCGCGGGTGCAGCACGTCATTATCCCCGAGCCGCTGAACAAGGACCGCATCTGCCTCGGCCATCGCGGCGTCTGGTGGGCCGAGATCGAGACGAAGGGGCGAATCGCCCACGGCTCCATGCCCTTCCTCGGCGACAGCGCGATCCGCCACATGGGCGCGGTGCTGCACGAGATCGAGACGGTGCTCTATCCCTACCTCGCCACCAAGCGCACCGAGATGCCCGTGGTGCCCGAGGGCGCGCGCCAGTCGACCCTGAACATCAACTCGATCCACGGCGGCGAGCCCGAGCAGGACGAGGGCTACACCGGCCTGCCCGCGCCCTGCGTCGCGGACCGGTGCCGGATCGTGCTCGACCGCCGGTTCCTGATCGAGGAGGACCTCTCCGAGGTGAAGGACGAGATCCGCCGCCTGCTGGAAAAGGTCCGCGCCGAGCGCCCCGGCTTCGACTACGAGATCCGCGAACTGTTCGAGGTCGTCCCGACGATGACCGACCGCGACGCGCCCGTGGTGCGCTCGACCGCCGCCGCCATCGAGCGGGTGCTCGCGCGCCAGCCCGACTACGTCGTCAGCCCCGGCACCTATGACCAGAAGCACATCGACCGGATCGGGCGGCTGAAGAACTGCATTGCCTACGGGCCGGGCATCCTCGACCTGGCGCACCAGCCCGACGAATGGGTCGGCATCGACGACATGGCCGACAGCGCGGGCGTCATGGCGCTGGTGCTGAAGGACCTGCTGACCTGAGGCCCCGCGGGGGGCCGACCCGTCTCAGACGACGAAACCCATGTGTTCGAGACAGCGCTGCGCCATCTCGCGCGCCTCGGCGGCCCCGTTCAGGATGTCGGCATTCAGTTGCTTCACCAAGCGGCTCATCTCGCCCTGCCGCAACAGCGCCCGCACCGTTTCGGCGGCCTGTTCGCGGTCCATCGCGAGGATGTCTTCGGGTCGCGGCAGCGTACTGACCATAGACATGTTCCCCTGTCTGTCGGTGTGGTCTGTCCAGCGTTAGCGGCAAAACAGACGTCAGGCAAACACCGATTTGCCGCAGTGCCGCATCGCAGCACGAGCCCTGAAAGACACACGCAATCGGTAGTTGCCGCAGGACCCCGCCCCCGCCTAACCTGTCAGGGAGTCACCACGCCCCAGGGAGGAGGCCAGCCCATGCTCACCCGCCTGACATCCGCCGCCGCCGTGCTCGCGCTTTGCGCCGGCGGCGCGTTTGCCCAGCAGACCGACATCACCATCGGGATGGTGCTGGAACCGCCGAACCTCGACCCGACCGGGGGCGCCGCCGCCGCCATCGACGAGGTGGTCTATGCCAACCTGTTCGAGGGCCTGACCCGTTTCGCCCCCGACGGCTCGGTCATCCCGGGTCTCGCCGAAAGCTGGACGATCTCCGACGACGGGCTTACCTACACCTTCAAGCTGCATGACGGCGTGACCTTCCACGACGGCACCACGATGGACGCCGAGGACGTGAAGTTCTCGCTCGACCGCGCCCGCGCCGCCGACTCGACCAACGCCCAGAAGGCGCTCTTCGCCGGGATCACCGACGTCACCGTGATCGATCCGCTGACCGTGCAGGTCACCCTCGGCGCCCCGAACGGCGCGTTCCTCTTCAACATGGCCTGGGGCGATGCCGTGATCGTCGCGCCCGAAAGCGTCGCGCAGGCCGCGACCGCCCCGATCGGCACCGGTCCCTTCAAGTTCCACGACTGGGTGCAGGGCGACCGCGTCGAGCTTGTCGCCTACGAGAACTACTGGGGCGAGAAGCCCGCCCTGACCGAGGCGACCTTCAAGTTCATCCAGGACCCGACCGCCGCCTTCGGGGCGATGATGGCGGGCGACGTCGACGCCTTCCCGAACTTCCCCGCGCCCGAGACGCTGTCGCAGTTCGACGCCGACCCGCGCTTCTCGGTGATCGTCGGCTCGACCGAGGGCGAGACCATCCTCGCCATGAACAACAAGGCGCCGCTCCTGTCCGACAAGCGCGTGCGTGAGGCGATCTCGCACGCGATCAACCGCCAGGACATCATCGACGGCGCGATGTTCGGCTTCGGCACGCCGATCGGCACCCACTTCGCGCCGCACAACCCCGACTACGTCGACCTGACCGCGCAGTCGGCCTATGACCCGGACAAGGCAAAGGCCCTGCTGGCCGAGGCCGGGGCCGAGGGCGCGACCCTGCGGCTTGCCCTGCCCCCGCCCTCCTACGCGCGGCGCGGCGGCGAGATCATCGCGGCCCAGCTGCGCGATGTCGGCCTGAGCGTCGAGATCACCCCGCTGGAATGGCCGCAGTGGCTGGAGCAGGTGTTCCGCGGCAAGGACTTCGACCTGACCATCGTCAGCCACACCGAGCCCGCCGACATCAACATCTACGCGCGGCCCGACTACTACTTCCAGTACGACAACGCCGACTTCCGCGCGCTGATCGACGAGCTGACCCTGACCGCCGACCCGGCCAAGCGCACCGAGCTGAACCAGCAGGCCCAGCGCATGATCGCGGACGACTACGTCAACGGCTACCTGTTCCAGCTCGCCAAGACCGGTGTCGCGAACGCCAACATCGAGGGGCTGTGGGAGAACTCGCCGACGCAGGCCAATGACCTGACCGGCGTGCGCTGGACGAACTGACCCGGACCCGATCCGGACGACAGGGGCGCGACCGCAAGGCCGCGCCCCTTTTCCGTGCGCCTCAGCCGACCACGTTGAAGCCCGGCCCGTAGGGATAGCCGGTGATGTTCTCGGCGCCGTCCTCGGTCAGGATCAGGATGTCGTGCTCGCGGTAGCCGCCCGCACCGGGCTGCCCCTCGGGGATCGTCAGCATCGGCTCCATGCTGATCACCATGCCCGGCTCCAGCACGGTGTCGATGTCCTCGCGCAACTCCAGCCCGGCTTCGCGCCCGTAATAGTGGCTGAGCACCCCGAAGGAATGCCCGTAGCCGAAGCTGCGGTACTGCAGCAGGTCCCGCTCGGCGAAGAAGGCGTTCACGCCTTCTGTCACCCCGGCGCAGGTCGCGCCCGGCTTCAGGAGCGACATGCCCAGCTCGTGCGCGGCCACGTTGGCCTCCCAGATCGCGAGGCTGGCGGCATCCACCTCGGCCACGAACAGCGTCCGCTCCAGCGCGGTGTAATAGCCCGAGATCATCGGGAAGGTGTTCAGCGACAGGATATCGCCGCGCCGCAAGACCCGCCCCGTGACCGGGTTGTGCGCCCCGTCGGTGTTGATCCCCGACTGGAACCAGACCCAGGTATCGCGGTACTCGGCCTCGGGGAACCGGCGGGCGATTTCCAACTCCATCGCGTCGCGCCCGGCCATCGCCACGTCGATCTCGCGCACGCCCTCGCGGATAGTCTCGCGGATCGCGTATCCGCCCACGTCGGCCACCGCTGCACCCGCGCGGATCAGGTCGATCTCGGCCGGCGACTTGACCATCCGCTGCCGCATCGTCGCGGCGCTCAGGTCCACGAGCCGCGCCGGTTGCAGCGCGTCGCGCAACTCGGTGCGCGCCTTCACCGTCAGGTGGTCGGCCTCGTATCCCAGCACCGCCGACAGCCCGGTGACCGAGCGCACCGCCCGCCAGAAGTTGCCGCGCTGCCAATCTGTGTAGGTCAGCGCCTCGCCATGACAGCGCCGCCACGGCTGCCCGGCATCGATCCCGGCGCCGATCACGACGCTGGTCGCGGGCGTCACCACGAGGCCGTAGGACCGCCCGAAGCTGCAATAGAGGAACCCCGAGTAATAGGCGATGTTGTGCATCGAGGTCAGCACGACGGCCTCGCAGCCGGTCGCGGCCATCGTGCGGCGCAACCCGGCAAGCCGGGCCTCGTACTCGTCCGCCGAGAACGGCAGCGGGGCCTTCTCCCCGTTCGGAAAGGCATGGAATTCGGGACGCTGCATCTGCGGTCCTCCTTCGCTCGAAGTGTCCCGGCGTACAGGACCCAAGAGAAGACGCGGAGGTCCGCGGGCCCGACGCCATCGGACCGCCGACAGGAAACCCCGGGACGCAGCGCGGGGCAACCCCCGGGGGGCCGGAAAAGGTTGCGATCCGCTGAACCCGGCGCGCGGTCGCACCGACGTCATACCGACGTGAGACCGACGCGGAACCGACCCGCCACCGACACCGCAAGGGCCGCCATCGTGGCGCTGGACCCCGCCCCGGACCGCGCCTAGGCTCGCGGCATGACGCGCTACCTGCTGACCCGGATTGCCTCGCTTCTCGCCACGCTCCTGGCGGCCTCGCTGGTCATCTTCGCGCTGCTGGAAGTGGTCCCGGGCGACGTGGCAGCGGTCATGCTGGGCCTCAACGCCGCGCCCGAGGCGGTCGCCGCCCTGCGCGACCAGCTTGGCCTCGATGCCCCTCTCGTGACACGCTATGTTACTTGGATCACGGGGTTTTTCACCGGGGACCTCGGCACCTCCTACACCTACCGGGTCCCGGTCGCCGAACTGATCGCGGCCCGGCTCTGGGTCTCGCTGCCGCTCGCGATCTACGCGCTCGCGCTCTCGACCGTCATCGCCATCCCGATCGGCCTGATCGCCGCGATGCGCACCGGCCGCCCCGCCGACAGCGCGATCATGGGGGTCACGCAACTGGGCATCGCGGTCCCGAACTTCTGGTTCGCCATGTTCCTCGTCCTGATCTTCGCGATCCAGCTCCGCTGGTTCCCGGCGGGCGGATTCTCGGGCTGGGACAAGGGGTTATGGGAGGGCCTGCGGTCCCTGACCCTGCCCGCGCTGGCGCTTGCGGTGCAACAAGCCAGCATCATGGCCCGCGTCACCCGCTCGGCCACGCTCGAGACGCTGGACCAGGACTACATCCGCACCGCCCGCGCCAAGGGCCTGAGCCGCACCCAGACCGTGCTGCGCCACGCCCTGCGCAACGCGATGATCCCGGTCCTGACCATCCTCGGCCTGCAATTCTCGTTCCTGCTGGCCGGCGCGATCATCATCGAGAACGTCTTCTACCTGCCCGGCCTCGGGCGGCTGATCTTCCAGGCCCTCACCCAGAATGACCTGATCGTGGTGAAATCGGTGGTCATGCTGCTGGTCTTCGCCATCGTGCTGGTCAACTTCGTCGTCGACCTGGCCTATGCCGCCGTCGATCCCCGGCTGAGGGCGCGGGCATGAGGCGCAACCTCGTCCTCGGCGGCACGCTGACCGCGCTCTTTGCCCTGCTGGCACTCCTGTCCTTTGTCTGGACCCCGCATGACGTCACCGCACTGAACATCGGCGGCAAGCTCGCCCCGTCGAGCGCCGAGCACTGGCTCGGGACCGACCATTTCGGCCGCGACATGGCCAGCATGCTGATGGTCGGCGCGCGCATCTCGATTGCCGTCGCGCTGGCCGCGGTCGGCTTCGGCATGGCCCTCGGTGTGCCGCTGGGCCTGCTGGCGGCGGCGCGGCGCGGCGGGCTGGTGGACGAGGTCGTGATGCGCGGCAACGACCTGGTCTTCGCCTTCCCGAGCCTCGTGATCGCCATCCTGATCACCGCCGTCTTCGGCCCCTCGGTCTGGAACGCCATCCTCGCCATCGGCATCTTCAACACGCCGGTCTTCGCCCGGGTCACGCGCGGCGCGGCGCTCAGCCTGTGGACGCTCGACTACATCCTCGCCGCGCGGGTGGCGGGCAAGGGGATGCTGCGGATCAGCGCCGAGCATATCCTGCCCAACATCGCCAACCTGCTGGTGGTGCAGGCGACGATCCAGTTCGCGGTCGGCATCATCATCGAGGCGGGCCTGTCCTATGTCGGCCTCGGCGCGCAGCCGCCGACGCCGAGTTGGGGCCGGATGCTGGCCGAAAGCCAGACGATGATCTCCTTCGCGCCGACGCTGGCGCTCTATCCCGGCCTTGCCATCGTGACGATGGTGCTGGGGCTGAACCTGCTGGGCGACGGGCTGCGCGACGCGCTCGATCCCCGGATGCGGCGGGTGCGGGCATGATCGACCTCGACCGCCTGTCCGTGGAGATCCGCGGCACCCCGATCCTGCGCGACGTCTCGCTGTCGCTGGCGGCGGGCGAGGTCTTCGGCCTCGTCGGTGAAAGCGGCTCCGGCAAGTCGATGACCGCGCTCGCGCTGATGGGCCTGCTGCCGAAGGGCGCACGGGCAACCGGCGCGATCCGGCTCGACGGCGAGGACCTGCTGGGGCTGACCGAGCGGCAGATGTGCGACCGGCGCGGGCGGGTGCTGGGCATGATCTTCCAGGAGCCGATGACGGCCCTGAACCCGGTGCAGACCATCGGCGACCAGG
>JAUHZL010000148.1 GCA_030425945.1 Alphaproteobacteria bacterium
TGATCACACCGGTATCGTCCCCCGGGCGGGCGGGGGTGTCGGCCATCATGCTGTCCGGAATGCGGCGCGCCATGTATCCAGGGGTCCCGTGCTTGCCGTGCGACGTGTGGGGAGGATATAGTTTATGCCTGTCCGGTGAAAAGAGGATATTCCGAATTGAACCGACCTGCCGCACCGGCGAGGGTCCTGCGCCCGCGGCGACTGACCACGATCGGTTTCGACGCCGATGACACGCTCTGGCACAACGAACGCAGCTTCCAGGACACGCAGGCCCGGTTCCGCGCCCTGCTGGCCGACCATGCCGACCCGGACCACCTGAGCGAGCGCCTGCTGGCTGCCGAACGGCGCAATCTCGGGCGCTACGGCTTCGGGGTGAAGGGATTCGTCCTGTCGATGATCGAAACCGCGCTGGAGGTGACCGAGAACCGGGTGCCCGGTCCGGTGATCGCCGAGCTGATCGCCGCCGGGCAGGACATGCTGGCCCATCCGACCGAGCTTCTGCCGCATGTCCGGCCGACGCTCGACGCGCTGGCGGGCCGGTTCCGCCTGATCGTGATCACCAAGGGCGACCTGCTCGACCAGGAACGCAAGGTCGCGCAGTCCGGCCTCGGCGAGATGTTCGACGCGGTCGAGATCGTCTCGGACAAGACGCCCGACGTCTATGCCCGCGTCTTCGCGCGGCATGGTGACGGGGCGGACCGGGCGATGATGGTGGGCAATTCGCTGAAGTCGGATGTCCTGCCCGCGCTCGCGGCGGGGGCCGTCGCGGTGCATGTCCCGCACGACCTGACCTGGGCCTATGAACGGGCCGAGCCGCCGTCGACGGCCGACGATTTTCACGAACTGCCCGATCTCGCGCCGCTGCCGGAGCTGGTCGACGCCTATCTTCCGGCCTGAGGCCAAAAAAGCCGACGAGCGGCGTTCTCAGATCGGCGTCGGCGTGCTAGGGTCGAGTCACAATACCGAGCCCGAAAACGGGCCGACCGAGGCAGAGCAGTGGATCCGGCGAGATGTCGAGACGAAAGACCGGGGCGGTCATCGCCCTTCTGGTGGCGTGCGTGGTGTGCCTGGTCAGCATGGTCCCGGGGGTGGCACGGGCCGCGCCTTCGGCCGCGCTGGTGATGGATGCCCGAACCGGGCAGATCCTCTACGAAAGCAACGCCCGCACCCGCCTGCACCCGGCGTCGCTGACCAAGATGATGACGCTCTACATCGCCTTCGAGGCGGTTCAGCGCGGCGAGATCGACCTCGATACCCGCGTCCGGATTTCCCAGAAAGCCGCCAGCGAGCCGCCGACCCATCTGGGGTTGCGTGCCGGACAGCGGGTCGAGTTCCGCCACCTGATCCGCGCCGCGGCCATCCGGTCGGCGAACGACGCGGCCACCGCCATCGGCGAGGCGCTCTCGGGGTCGGAAGAGGCCTTTGCCCGGCGCATGACCCGGACCGCGGCCGCGCTGGGAATGTCCCAGACCACGTTCCGCAACGCGCATGGCCTGACCGCCTCCGGGCACCTGTCCACGGCCTATGACATGACGATTCTCGGGCGCCACCTGATCTACGACTTCCCGCAGTATTACAACATCTTCGGCCGGACCGAGACCGTCGCCGACGGGCGCACGATCCGCAGCACGAACCGGGCGTTCCTGAACACCTACAACGGGGCCGACGGCATCAAGACTGGCTTCACCAATGCCGCCGGATGGAACCTCGTCGGATCGGCCGAGCGAAACGGCGTCCGGATCATCGCGACGGTCTTCGGCGGCGGATCGGCCGCCAGCCGCAACCGGCGGGTGATGGAACTGCTGGACCTCGGCTTCGACAAGGCCCCGTCGCGGGTGACCGTCCGTCCGCCCTCGCCGCCCAGCTATGCCGCCCCGCGCGGCCCGCTCGCCCCGACCCGCAGTCTGCGGCCCGAGGCCCGGCCCTCGCGCACGCCCGACCCGGCCCTGATCGCCGCGCTCGAGGAGGGCGTCGCCGCCGCCGTCGCCGCCGCGCAGGAGGCCGAGCTTGCCATGATCGCGCCCGCGATGGCCGAACCGCCCCCGGAGCGCCCGGACCAGTTGATCCCGGAGGCCGCGACGCGCGCCCCGGATCCGGACCTCGTCGAGGTGCCGGTCCCCGAGACGCCGGAGGCCCCGCCGATGGAGTTTGCCTCGGCGACCGAACTGGCGCCGCCCGTCCCGACAACCGCACCGATGGCGCGCAGCGACGGTCTGCGGGCCGTGCTGCGGGACCTGCCCCAGTACGTCGAGCGGCCGGTCGAGACCGGCGCGGCCGATTGGAGCATCCGGATCGGCAAGTTCGGCACGGAAGATGCCGCGCACCGGGCCCTCGTCCGGGTCGCGCTGCGCGAATCGGTCCTGCTCAGGGCCGCGGCACGGGATGTCCGGCTGCGGGGCGGGTCCTTCGACGCCCGCTTCTCCGGGCTGAGCGCCACCCGGGCGGAAGCCGTTTGCGACCGTCTGAAGGCACAGCGGATGGACTGCGAGGCCGTTGCGCCGGGCTGAACCGGCGGCAGATCTCAGGTCTTGGGGTGGTCGTCGTAGTCGCCGGTCAGGATGCGGTTCGCATCGCCCTCCGGGTCATCGTACTGCCGCGTCCGCAAGGTCCAGAAGAACGCCCCGAGCCCCAGTCCCCCGAGGCCCAGGGAAATCGGGATCAGGTAGGAGAGCATCTCCATGACGGGGTTACCTCAACCGGATCGAATTGAGCCCGACCGTAATCGACGACAGGGACATGGCCAATGCGGCCACCAGCGGTGAGCAGAAACCGGCCACCGCGATCGGAACCGCCAGCAGGTTGTAGACACTGGAGATCGCGAAGTTCTCGCGGATCCGCCGCACCGCCCGCCGCGACGTGACGACGGCGTCGGGCAGCGCCGACAGGTCCTTCCCGGTCAGCACGATGTCGGAGGCGACCCGCGCCGCGTCGAGGGCCGAAGCCGGTGCGATCGAGACATGCGCGGCGCTGAGGGCGGCGGTGTCGTTCAGGCCGTCGCCCACCATCAGAACGCGGTGACCGGCCTCGGCCAGCGCCTGCACCCGTTCGGCCTTGGTCGCGGGCAGGCAGTTGGCCTGCCACTCCACGATGCCCAGGCTCCCGGCCACGGCGGCCACGGCTGGGTCGGTATCGCCGGACAGCAGCAGCACGTCGAGGCCCCGTGCCCGCAGGCCCGCGACCGCCTCGACCGCGCCGGGGCGCAGGGCGTCGGTGAAGGTGAACGCGACAGGCGCGGCTGTGCCGATCCGAAGCCAGGTGGCGGTTTCGGCGCCGGCCTCGGCCCCCAGCCATGCCGCGCGGCCCAGACGCACCTCGGTCCCGTTCCAGCGCGCGGCGACGCCGTAGCCGGGCACTTCGGACAGGCCGTCGAGGCGTGCCGGACGGTGCCCCCCGGCCCGGGCGGCGCGCACGAGCGCCTGCGCCAGCGGATGTGCCGAGCCTTCGGCCAGCGCCAGCGCCACGGCGATCTCTTCACGGCCGTGCGCCTCCAGCCCGGTGGGCACCGGCGCCCCCATCGTCAGGGTCCCGGTCTTGTCGAAGACCACGGTGTCCACCTCGGCCAGGCGCTCCAGCGCGGTCGGGTCCTTGATCAGGAAGCCCTTGCGGAACAGCCGCCCGGAAGCCGCGGTCACGACGGCGGGCACGGCAAGGCCCAGCGCGCAGGGGCAGGTGATGATCAGGACCGCCGCCGCGATGTTCAGCGCGAGGCGCGCGTCCCCGGTCCAGAGGTACCAGCCGACACCGGCGAGGAACGACAGGATATGCACGCCCGGCGCATAGAGACCCGCCGCCCGGTCGGCCAGCGAGGTGTAGCGGTTGCGCGCGGTCTCGGCCATCGCCACCAGGTCGGCGACGCGGTGCAGGCTGGTGTCGCGGCCCGCGGCGGTGACCCGGACGATCAGCATGCCGGTCAGGTTCAGCTCGCCCGCGTGCACCGTGCCACCGGTGGCGGCAAGAACCGGCAGCGTCTCGCCGGTCAGGATCGAGCGGTCGATCTCCGAGCTGCCGGTTTCGACCACGCCATCGACGGGCATCCGGGCACCGGGCAGGACCCGGATCAGGTCCCCGGCGCGCAGGTCCGCGACCGACACGACCTCGTCGCCCGAGGCCGCGAGGCGTTGCGCGCGCGGCACCTCCAGCGCCGTCAGTTCCTGCGCCGCCGACCGGGCGACCGCCCGCGTGCGCATGTCGAGGTAGCGTCCCGCCAGCAGGAAGAAGGTCAGCGAGACCGCCGCGTCGAAATAGGCGTGCTCGCCCGACATCGCGGTTTCGTAGAGGGACATGCCCGCGGTCAGAAGCAAGGCCAGCGTGATCGGCACGTCCATGTTGAGCCGCCCGACCCGCAGCGCCCCGAAGGCACTGACGAAGAAGGGCCGCCCCGAGAACGCGATGATCGGCAGGGCAATCATCGCCGAAATCCAGTGGAACATGTCGCGCGTTGCGTCTTCCGCGCCCGACCAGACCGCGACCGACAGCAGCATGACGTTCATCATGCCGAAGAACGCGACCCCCATCCGCATCAGCAGGTCGCGGGCCGCGCGCGAGGCCCCGGCCTCGGTCAGTTGTCCGGGGTCGAGTTCGTAGGCCTCGTAGCCGATCCCGTTCAGCCGCGAGATCAGCCCCTCCGTGGTGACGGTCCCGTCGGCATCGACGGTCGCCCGCTTGAGCGTCAGGTTGACCCGCGCCGACCGGACACCCGGCGTGGCCGTCAGCGTCCGTTCCACCGCCGAGATGCAGGCGGCGCAATGGATCGTCGGCAGCGAGATCAGGTGCTCGCCCGCCGAGGCCCCGGCCGCCCGGCTGGCGAGCTCCTCGGCCGCGGGGGCGGCCACGCAGGCCGGACAGGCAGAGACGCTGGCGGACATGGCGTTTGATCAGCCGTTCACGTGGATCACGATGCGCTGCTGGAACAGCGTGCCGTCGGCGGCATGGGCCACCATCCGCAAGTTCCAGTTGCCGGGGTTCAGGTGGACCGGCGCGACAAAGGCACCTCCCTCCCAGCGCCAGTCCGGCGTCTGGTCCTCGCGCACGTGCGTGGCCCGGCCCAGCGTCGTCTCCTTCAGGTCCGGACGGACGGCGTTGCCGTAGCGGTCGCGGATCGTGAGGATCAGCTGGTCATTACGCACCGTCGCGCGGACATCCCAGCCGAGCGCCTCCTGCGCGGCGCGGTTGCGGTCGAACTCCTGGCTGGCGACGTAGCTGTTCTTGGTCTCAAGCCCCGGGAAGGTCTCGATCGCGCTGAAGGCCAGCGTCAGGTTGGCGGTCAGGATCACCCCGAAGGCCCCCACCGCAATCAACAGGACCTTGAAGCCGGTCAGCTTGCCCTTGGTGCTTTCGCGGGGGGTGTCGTTCGCGCTCATGTCTCAGTCCTCTCCCTTGCCGTGGAATACGGTGTCCTTCCAGGCGCGCTCGGTGCCGCCGATCGCTTCGACCCAGAACCGGAAATCGACGCGCTCGGCCTCGGCCGCCTCGGACCCGGGACGGGCCGAGACGTAGACGCGCTGCAGATAGGTCTCGTCGGCGGGCACGTTGACGACCAGCTGATCGGTGCCTTCGAGCGAGATGCGGAGAATCTCGTCCGAGGTCAGCGAAATGTGGAAGTCCTGGTCGCCGCCGGTCTTGTTGCGGATGCGCAGGTCATAGGTGTTGCGGATCGTGCCGTCCGACAGCGTGACGAACTGCGGATTGCGGATCGGGGACACGGTGATGTCGATCTCGGAGCGCAGGAACAGCGCCACGACCAGCCCGATTCCCACCCCGGCCCAGAGCGTGGTGTAGACCAGCGTCCGGATCCGGAAAATGTGCGACCAGACGCTCTTGGGCGGCTGGCCCGCGCGCTCGCGGCCTTCGTCCGACAGCGCCATGTAGCCGACGAGGCCCCGCGGCTTGCCGATCTTGTCCATCATCTCGTCGCAGGCATCGATGCAGAGGCCGCAGGTGATGCACTCCAGCTGCTGGCCGTTCCGGATGTCGATGCCCATCGGGCAGACGTTGGCGCAGGCCATGCAGTCGATGCAGTCGCCCAGCGCCTCGGCGCCGTCGGCCTTGCGGTGCTTGCCGCGCGGCTCGCCGCGCCACTCGCGGTAGCCGATGGTGATGGTGTCCTCGTCCATCATCGCGGCCTGGATGCGCGGCCACGGGCACATGTAGACGCAGACCTGTTCGCGCATGAAGCCGCCGAAGACGAAGGTGGTCATCGTCAGCACGAAGATGGTCGTGTAGGCGACCGGGTGCGCGTTGAAGGTGACGAGGTCGCGGGCCAGCGTCGGCGCATCGGTGAAGTAGAAGACCCAGGCACCGCCGGTCGCCACGGCGATCAGCAGCCAGGTCGTCCACTTGGTCAGCCGCAGGCGGGCCTTCTTCAGCGACCACGGCGCACGGTGCAGGCGCAGACGGTTGTTGCGGTCGCCCTCGATCCAGCGCTCGACGAGAATGAAGAGGTCGGTCCAGACGGTCTGCGGGCAGGCATAGCCGCACCAGACCCGTCCGAGGGCCGAGGTGAACAGGAACAGGCCGAGACCCGCCATGATCAGCAGGCCCGCGACGAAGTAGAACTCGTGCGGCCAGATCTCGATCATGAAGAAGAAGAAGCGGCGGTTGCCGAGGTCGAGCAGCACGGCCTGGTCCGGCAGGCTGGGCCCCCGGTCCCAGCGGATCCACGGCGTCAGGTAGTAGATGCCGAGCGTCAGCGCCATCAGCCACCACTTCAGGGTGCGGAAGTTGCCCGAGACGCGGCGGGGGAAGATCGGCTCGCGGGCGGCGTAGAGTCGTTCGGGCTGGTCGGAACTGGACACGGGAGGGTCCCTTCGGTCTTGAAAGATTTATCGCCTACTTGGGTTTTCCGGGCGCGGCGTGCCTTGACCTGCATCAAGTTCGCGGGGATTTCCGGGACCCGCGACACCTCGTCCGGGGGGCGTGCGACGGCGGCGCAGAAGGCCGGGCAGGGCACCCGGACGGGCGGGCGAAAAAGGCACCGGTTCCCAGGAAACGCGCGAACAGGACGGGAACCGGTGCCGGGCCCGGGCGGCGCGAACCGCCCGGATCCGTGGGGCCGGGCAGGCTTACTCGCCGCCGCCCAGCTGGTGGACGTAGCTGGCAACCGCGGCGATCTCGGCGGCGCTGAGGCGGTCCGCCCAGGAGGGCATCACGCCGAAGCGGGCGTTGGTCACCGTGGCGGTCAGCGTCTCGACGTCGCCGCCATAGAGCCAGATCGCGTCGGTCAGGTTCGGCGCGCCCTGGAAGCGGTCGCCGG
>JAUHZL010000149.1 GCA_030425945.1 Alphaproteobacteria bacterium
CTACCTCGCCGCTACCCTGCGCGCCATCCTCAACGGCCACCCACGATCCCGCATCGAAGACCTCATGCCTTGGCGACAAACACAGCCGTCAAGCCTCGCCGCATAGGGCATCAACCTCGCGCTTACGGTCGGCATGGACTGGACCGTGCCGGACTGCAGCACGTTGTCCCGTCGTCAGCAGACGCTGAACGTAAGCATCCCCTATCGCGGCGGCACGGGTCCTCTGAACCTTCTAATCAACAGCACCAGCATCAGGGCAGAGGGTGAAGGCGAGTGCAACGCCCGCAAGCACGGCGGCCCCAAACGACGTATCTGGCGCAAGATACATATCGGCATTGATGAGGAAACGCTGGAGGTGCGGGCCGTCGAGATCACCGGCAGCAACATCGGAGACGCAACCGTCCTGCCCGATCTGCTCGATCAGATCCCGGCAGACGAACAGATCGGTTTCGTGACTGCCGACGGCGCCCATGACACCCGCAAATGCCACGAGGCAATCGCCGGTGGAGACGCCGCTGCTGTCATTCCACCACGCAAGAATGCCAGACTCTGGAAGCCCACGAGCCCAGGTGCCATCGCACGCAATGACGCCCTGCGCGCCACGAAGCACCTGGGCCCAGCCCATTGGCGACGAGGGAGCGGCTACCACCGGCGGAGCCGCGTCGAGGCAAAGATGAACTGCATCAAGCAGCTCGCCCAATCCTTGATGGCGCGCGACTTCGACCGCCAGTTTGCCGAGCTTCAGGTCCATATCGCCGTACTGAATGGCAACACCGCGCTCGACATACCCGTCACGGAAACCGTGGGATAATTCCGTCCGGGGAAAGCGGCACTCCGCTCAGGCCCCGATTTGTGCAACAGCGCCGATCCGATCCACCAGATGCCGGGACTGAACACCTAGGTTCGATAACGGTGCAGGGGCACCCCCTACCCCACCTTCCCCTTGACCCATCCCAGGAACGCCCGGTCCGCTGACCGCAGCCTTGGCCGGCCTGACACCGCCCAGAACCGCCGCCACTCGGCTTCCAGCGCGTAGACGTCCCAGCCGCGGGCCAGGCGCTTGGCTTCCTCCAGCGTCTCCGCCTTCAGCGGCCCAAGCTCCGGTCCCGCCTCGATCACGCCCGCGCGCAGGGTGAAGCGGATGATGTCTCCCTCCTCCTCGGTCATCGCGTAGTCGGGCAGGTGGTCGCTCTCGATCATGTCGCGCAGCATCTTGCGGAAGACGCGACGCGGGGACGCTGAGCCGGACTTCTTCAAGAGCAGCTCGACCGAGACGCGCCAGCTCTCCTGCTTGCCGCAGTGCTTGCGGGCGATCTCGTAGATCCGGCGCTCGAGCGGTTTCCTGAGCCGGAAGTAGTCGCGCGACAGGGTCAGGACGGCGCGCGACAGCACCGCGCGGAACAGCCACTCCGACAGCGTCACCGCGACCGAGATCATCCGGCCGCCGCGGGTCTTGCGCACGATCTCCCAGCTCTCGATCAGGCCGAAGCCGGAGGTCACCTCGCGCTCGCCGGTCACGATGTTGGTGGTGATGCGCGTGCCCGCCAGCCGCTCGAAGGCCTCGCGCAGGCGGCGGTAGGCATCTCCGGAGGTCTCGCGGTTGGTCGCCACCAGCAGGTCATGCGCCTTCAGGTGCAGCGTGCGCGACACCTCGCGACCCGCGTTCAGCGCCGCCATCAACTGGCTGATGCAGAAGATGAGGATGTCCTTGTCGTGGATCGTGGCCAGGCCCTTGACCGAAGGCGTCACCGTCAGCCGCACCCCGTTGTGGGTGTAGTCGAGCACCCGCCGGTCGGGCCGGGTCGCGAGCGAGAAGACCGGATGCTCCATCGTCGCGAGATCGTCCTTCGGGATCGCGTCGAAGAGATCACAGATGAAGAAGTCGCCCTGGGGGTGCCGGTCGGGCAGCAGGCCGCCCGCGCTCACCACGGCGCTCATGGCGCCGCCCGCCGCATGGGCGGGCCGATCCTGTGCCCTGTCATCGCTCTGCCTCGAGTCGGTTTTTATCGTCGTTTCGTTGACACCCATCCTAAGGTTATCCACAGGCCCGGTCCAGCATCGCCATCGGGGGATCGGAGTCACCTGATCGGGGGTTCGGAGTCGGGCGAACGTGGGATCGGAGTCGCTTAAGCCCGACGAGAGGATCAAAAACCCCACAGGATCAAAAGCTTGGCGGGAAGGCCCGAAACCTTAACAGACTCAATAACACAAATATAACAGGACAGGTTTTTGCATGCCCGCCTTCGCCAACCCGAGCAAGGGGCGGAAAACCGGGCATTTTGCCTTGAAAAGCGCGTTTTTGTGCGTGGTTTCGTGACACATGCCGCGATTCATGCGATAACGCGTAAAAGGCGGCACATCAGGCAGTTTTCATGGCACGCGACGACGGGACCTCCCCGCCCTACTTCAATATCGACCCCGAGGCGGCGCTGGCGGAACTGGGCCCGCCCACCACCTCCGAGGGCTTCGCCCGCATCGCCGAGGCCTGCACGCGCGGGCGCGACGATCTCGCCAGCCGGGGGCTGAACGAGGAGGGCAAGAAGTCGCTGCGCCTCTTCTCGACCTGGGAGATCACCCGCTACCTGATCCCGGTGGCGCAGGCCCATTTCCGGCGCGTGCTGAAGCAGAACCCCGACCTGCCCCAGGGCCTGTCCGAGACCGAGGGGGGCGCCAAGTGGTTCACCCTCGACGAGGTGCTGAAGCTCCGCGCGCATTTCGCCACCGAAGGCTCGAAGGCGAAGGAATACCGCCCCTACCGCCCCGAGGGCCTGCCCGCGAAACTCGTCGCGGTCGCCAACTTCAAGGGCGGGGTCGGCAAGACCTCGACCGCGGCGCATCTCGCGATGTCGGCGGCGCTCGACGGCTACAAGGTGCTGGTGATCGACCTCGACAGCCAGGGCTCGATGACCTCGATCTTCAACGGCCGCGTCGCCGACGAATGGGGCACCGTCTTCCCGCTGATCGCGCGCCACTACGCCACCCACCTGCGCCGCGAGAACCAGTCGCGGCTCGACCGGGGCGAGGCGCCCCTGCCCCTCGACGACACGCTGAACGAGGCGCTGAAGCTGACCGCGCGCGACGTGATCCAGCCCACGCACTGGCCCAACATCGACCTGATCGGCGCGCAGCTGAACCTCTACTGGGCCGAGTTCCAGATCCCGGTCTGGCGGATGCAGGCGCGCGGCTGGAAGCTCTGGGACGCGCTCACCGACCGGCTGGCCGAGGATGGCATCCTCGACGCCTATGACATCGTCTTCCTCGATACGCCGCCCGCGCTCGGCTACCTCACCATCAATGGGCTCGCCGCGGCCGACATCCTGCTGGTGCCGCTCGGCGCCTCTTTCCTCGAGTTCGACTCGACGGGCCGCTTCTTCGACATGCTGCACTCGACCTTCGCCTCGATCGAGGAGGGCGAGAACATGGCCGCCCGCGCGCTCGGGCGCGAGGAGCTTGCCTTCGAATGGGACGCGGTGCGCGCGGTCATCACCCGCTACGACGGCGCACAACAGGCGGAACTGGCCGCGCTGATGCAGGCCTATCTCGGGCGCACCCTCTCGCCGCACCGGCAGGATTTCACCGCGCTCATCGGCCAGGCCGGCGAGCAGGTCGCGGGCATCTACGAGGCCGATTACCGCGACTTCAACCGCGAGACCTATGTGAGGGGCCGCGAGACCTTCGATGCCACCTACGCCGCCTTCAAGCGGCTCCTGATCGGGATCTGGCGGCGCGACGCGCACCGGGCCGCCGGGGGCCTGCTGTGAGGGGCGCGACAGCACCGTGCGCAGCGGTTAGGATTTGGAAACCCTGCCCCGGGATCGTCGCCCGCGCAAAAGGAGGTGCCGCATGGCCAAGCGCAAACGACTGACCCCGCCCGCGCCCGACCGCTTCGACGGGCCCGCGCCGGAAGTGAAATCCATGATGCGTCCCGCGCCGATCGCGCAGGTGGCGGGCGAGGCCTCGACCGTCTCGGCGCTGCGCGAGCTGTCCGATCTCGTCCGCAGTGCCCGCGACGAGGGCCGCCTGATCGAGACGCTGGCGCTCGACGCCATCGAGGCGGGCTATCTCGTCCGCGACCGCCTGCTCGCGCCGATGGACGAGGACATGCAGGCGCTCGTCGAGAGCCTGCGCGCGCGCGGCCAGCAGACGCCGGTCGATGTCGTCGACATGGGCGGCGGCCGCTACGGGCTGATCTCGGGCCTGCGCCGCCTGACCGCCCTGACCCGGCTCTTCTCGGAAACCGGCGATCCGCGCTTCGGCCGCATCCGCGCCCGCATCGTGGTGCCGGGCGACGCTGCCGAGGCGTACCGCGCGATGGTCGAGGAAAACGAGATCCGCGCCGGGCTGTCGCTCTACGAACGCGCGCGGATCGTCGCCAAGGCGGTCGAGGCCGGGGTTTTCCCCGACAGCCGCGACGCGCTGCTGACGCTCTACGCCGCCGCGAGCCGCGCGAAACGCTCGAAGATCAAGAGCGCGCTTGGCGTGGTCGAGGCGCTCGACGGCGCGCTCCGCTTCCCGACCGCCCATGGCGAGCGCCTGCTCCTCGACCTCTCCCGTGCCCTGGAGGGCGACGCCGGGCTGGCCGACCGCCTGCGCGGCGTGCTGGAGGCGACCCCCGCCGACACCCCCGAGGCCGAGCAGGCCCGCCTGACCGAGGCCCTGCGCCCCGTGGCAGCCCCGGCGCCCGCGCCCGTGGTGCCGGAGGTGGCTTCGCCCGCGGCCCCGTCCAGCCCCCCTGCCCCGGCCGCCACCGCGCCCGCGCCACAACCGGCCCCCGCATCCGCTCCGGTCTCGCCTGCAGCGAAGACGACGCTGGTCAAACCCCTCGACGCCTTCGAGCCGGTCCCCGGCGTCTGGATCCAGTCCCAGACCGCCCCCCATACTGGCACCCGCGTGATCCTCTCCGGCCCCGCCGTCACCGACGGCCTGCGCCAGTACATCACCACCTGGCTCCGCGCCCAGGCCCGCGGCGAGCTATAGGTCAGCCTGACTGCCACATTGTTTCGCGCGCGAAACAAAAGGTCAGGATGGGTGACTTATCGGTTGGCGGACGGTGAGGGATTCGAACCTCATGGTAAATCCATGAAAGAACAGAGAGTTAGACGTCCAGTCACAACCTGAAATGCGGGGCAAAATGTGGGGCAAAACCGCCCTCTGCCCCAGCCACCCCGCATGTTCAGAACCTGAAGCGCGCGAAACAGGCCCCAACGCCCGCCCTGACCCTTATCCGCCGTTATCCGATGTCCCCAGATCCCGGACAGAGAAGATAATCGCGACCCTCCCTTATCCGATTTTTCTGCCTCCGCCGGGAGGAGGCGCTTTGAGGGGATAGTCTCCCCTCAAAGGGACAAACATCTCCCAGAGTCCCAAGGACTTGCCTGTTGCTGGTGCGGCTCTTGGGAAAGGGCGCAGAAGGGCGGTTCGTTCGCGTTCCGATGATGGGAGATCGGATAACGGGCGAACGGGTGACGTGCCCCCCAAAAAAGTGCGCCCCGTCTCCGGAGCGCGCTCTGGTGTTTCGCTGCGAAGCCCCGCCTCAGGCGGCGATCAGGCCCATCGACTCGAGCTTCAGCAGGACCTGCTGGGCGCAGTAGTCGACGTCGGTGCCCTCGGTCGCGACCACCAGTTCGGCGGCGGTGGGGGCCTCGTAGGGGTCGGAGATGCCGGTGAACTCCTTGATCTTGCCTTCGCGGGCGAGCTTGTAGAGGCCTTTTCGGTCGCGCCGCTCGCATTCTTCCAGCGAGGTCGCGACATGGACCTCGATGAAGGCGCCGTAGGCCTCGATCATCTCGCGGACGGCGCGGCGGGTGGCGGTGTAGGGCGCGATCGGGGCGCAGATCGCGATGCCGCCGTTCTTGGTGATTTCACTCGCGACGTAGCCGATCCGCTTGATGTTGATGTCGCGGTGCTCCTTCGAGAAGCCGAGCTCGGACGAGAGGTGCTTCCGCACCACGTCGCCGTCGAGCAGCGTCACCGGGCGCCCGCCCATCTCCATCAGCTTGACCATCAGCGCGTTGGCGATGGTCGACTTGCCCGAGCCCGAGAGCCCGGTGAAGAACACCGTGAAGCCTTGCTTCGAGCGCGGCGGCGAGGTGCGGCGCAGCTCCTTCACGACCTCGGGGAAGGAGAACCATTCCGGGATTTCCAGCCCCTCCCGCAGGCGGCGGCGCAGCTCGGTGCCCGAGATGTCGAGGACGGTATCGCCCTCTGGGACTTCGTTGGCGGGGTAGTACTGCGCCTTCTCCTGCACGTAGACCATGTGCTTGAAGTCGACCATCTCGAGGCCGATCTCGGCCTCGTGCTCCTTGAAGAGCTCCTGCGCGTCATAGGGGCCGTAGAAGTCCTGGCCCTGGCTGTTCTTGCCGGGGCCGGCGTGGTCGCGGCCGACGATGAAATGGGTGCAGCCATGGTTCTTGCGGATCAGGCCGTGCCAGACCGCCTCGCGCGGACCCGCCATCCGCATGGCGAGGTTCAGCAGGCTCATCGTCGTGGTGGCCGCCGGGTACTTGTCGAGCACCGCCTCGTAGCAGCGCACGCGGGTGAAGTGGTCGACGTCGCCGGGCTTCGTCATGCCGACCACCGGGTGGATCAGCAGGTTGGCCTGCGCCTCGCGCGCGGCGCGGAAGGTCAGTTCCTGGTGCGCGCGGTGCAGCGGGTTGCGGGTCTGGAAGGCGACGATGCGGCGCCAGCCCAGCTTGCGGAACAGGCTGCGCAGCTCGTTCGGCGTGTCGCGGCGGCCGCGGAAGTCGTAATGCACCGGGGCCTGGATGCCGGTGATCGCGCCGCCGAGGTACACCGGACCCGCGACATGGTGCAGGTAGTTCACCGCCGGGTGGGCGAGGTCATCGGCCCCGAACACCTTCTCGGCCTCGCGCGCCTTGTCCGGGCGGTAGATGTCCGAGACCGACAGCGTGGCGAGGATCACGCCCTCGGCGTCGCGCAGCGCGATGTCCTGGCCGACCTCGACGCCCTCCGCGAAGGCCTCCGAGACGTCGAGCGTGATCGGCATCGGCCAGAGCGTGCCGTCCGCCAGCCGCATGGTCTCGACGACGCTGTCGTAATCCGCCTGCCCGAGGAAGCCCTTCAGCGGCGCGAAACCGCCGTTCATCAGCAGTTCGAGATCGCAGAGCTGGCGCGCGGTCAGGTCCCACGAGGTCAGCTCGGCCGCCTCGCGCTTCAGCTTCTGCGCGCTGTCATAGGAGACGTAGAGCTCCGGGATCGGGGTCAGGTTCGGGACGGGAT
>JAUHZL010000150.1 GCA_030425945.1 Alphaproteobacteria bacterium
CTCGGGCGTCGGCATGTCTTCGCATCCCTACCCCATGGGATAATATCCGTGTTCCGGCAGGAATAAAGAGCCAATAACAGGGTTTTAGCCCAAGTGTCGCCTAGGCGCGCCAGAAATCGGGGTTCAGCAGGGCTATGATGGCCAATGTTTCGAGCCGTCCGAGGGTCATCGCGGCCGCGAGGATCAGCTTTGCCGCATCGCTGAGCAGCCCGTAGGAGATCGCCGCATCGCCCGCGACCGAGGCCACCGGACCCGTCGTCGACAGCGCCGCGACGGCGAGGATCACGGTGCTTTCGAACTCGAGCCCCGTCCCCGACAGGGCCGTCATCACCACCGCGATCGACATCGCGAACAGCATGAAGAACACCCACGCCACCGCAGCGCCCTCGCGGCGGATCCGCCGGGCCGTGGTCCCCTGCCCGCCCACCGAATGCGGATGCACCAGGCGCTCCATCTCGCGCAGGCCGTGCTTGTAGAGCGCGTAGACGCGCAGCAGCTTGACCCCGCCCGCCGTGGTCGCCACCCCGCCGCCGAAGATCGCCATGCCCGCCAGCAGCAGCCCGGGCGTGCCGAGGCCGGACCACGCCTGCGCCGCCTGCCAGTCGGACGACACGAAGCCCGTGGTGCTGAGGAACGAGGTCAGCGTGAAGAGATTGCCCCAGATCGCCGGAACGGCGCGGGCATCGAGGTCCTGCGCCGTCTCCCACGCCCCGAGCCAGTGCCGCAGGAACAGGAACGAGGTCAGGCCGACCACGACGACGGTCGCGGCGCGCAGTTCGCGGTCCGCCTGCAGGGCGCGCGGGGCCGGGAAGGACCAGCCGTTCTCGAAGACCCGGCGGGTCAGCGCGGGCAGCAGGAAGAGGAGGATCAGCATCTCGCCCCAGCGGCCGGAGGGCAGCGGCTCGCCCCCCTGCGAGGTGATCCCGCTGGTCGAGATCACCGACATCGCCCGGATTGCCGCCTCGCCTGGCGGATCGCCGAGCGCCACGAGGCCGATCCAGAGCACCAGGGTGAACCCGGCATAGACCGGCGCGAGGCGGCTGGCGTGTTTCCACATCCGGCCCGGGCCGAAGCCGTCGTCGCGCAGGTCGCGCCGCCCCTCGCCGCGCCCCGCCTCGAGGCTGGAGGTCACCTCGAACCCGCCGAGCGCCATCGGGGCCAGCACGCCGAAGGCCGCGACCCACATCAGGAACCCCCCCAGCCACGCCACCTCGGCCCGCCAGAGGTGCACCGCGAACGGCAGGTCGCCGGGGGCGAACAGCGTGGCGCCGGTGGTGGTCAGGCAGGACACCATCTCGACATAGACATCGAGGAACCGCGTGCCGGGCACCGCCTCCGAGAACGGCACCGCCAGCACCAGCGGCAGCGCGGTCAGCGTCAGCACCAGCGCCAGAAGCTGCTCGCGCGCCGCGCGCCGCCGGGCGCGCGAGGCGGTGGCAAAGCCCAGCAGCGTCGCCACGATCACCGTCAGGACCCCGCCATAGAAGAAGGGCCGCGCGGTCTCGTGATCCTCCAGCACCGCCCCCACCCCGGCCGGAACCAGCATCGCCAGCCCGACGATGCCCAGAAACAGCACCAGCAACGGCAGTCCCAGCAGGGTCTTCATAGGAAGTAGTCGATCGAGACCTGCAACAGCCGCTCGACCTCGGGGACATCGGCGGCGAGGCTGAACAGGATGACCACGTCGCCCTCCTCGATCCGGACCGAGCCGGTCACCTTGATGACCTTGCCGCCGCGCGAGATCGCGCCGACCAGCACGCCCTCGGGGAAGTCGATGTCGCGCAGCTGCCGTCCCGCCAGCGGCGAGGTGGACAGCACCTGCGCCTCGATGATCTCGGCCTCGGCATCGCCGATGGAATAGACCCCCCGCACCCGGCCGTGCCGGACATGCCGCAGGATGGACGAAACCGTGGTCGAGCGCGGGTTGATGTAGGCGTCGATGTCGAGCGCGCCCATCAGCGGCACGAGGCTGGGGTCGTTGATCAGCGCGATCGCCATCCGCGCGCCCGCCGACTTGGCCCGCACCGCCGCCAGCAGGTTGACCTTGTCGTCGTCGGTCACGGTCAGGACGGCGTCGGTCCGGTCGATGTTGGCTTCGTCCAGCAGTTCCATGTCGAGACCGTCGCCGTTCAGCACGATGGTCCGTTCCAGCGCGTCGGCGGCGCGCTCGGCGGCCCGGCGGTCCCGCTCGATCATCTTCACGCGCACCCGGTCGGTCCGTTTCTCCAGCGCTCGGGCCACTGCGAGGCCCACGTTGCCGCCCCCGACGATGACGATGCGCTCCTGCTTTTTCGTATTCTTTCCGAAGATTTCCAGCGTGCGGTTGATGTCTTCCGCCGGGGTCAGGATGTAGATCTGGTCCTCGGCGAAAAGCTGGTCCCCGGGATCGGGCGCAAAGAGCGCGCCTTCCCGGCGCACCCCCACCACGATCGAGCGCAGGGTCGAGAACAGGTCCGACAACTGCCGGAGCGGCGTCGACAGAACCGGGCAGTCCTCGTCGAGCTGGATGCCCAGCAACTGCACCTTGCCGTCGAGGAAGCTCTCCGTGTCGAAGGCCGCCGGCGCGGCGAGGCGCTGCAGTGCGGCCTCGGCCACCTCGCGCTCGGGCGAGATCACCACGTCGATCGGCAGGTGGTCGTTGCGGTAAAGGTCCGAATAGATCGCATTCAGATAAGACTGCGCACGCAGGCGGGCAATCTTGCGGGGCACCTCGAACACGGAATGCGCGATCTGGCACACCACCATGTTCACCTCGTCCGAATAGGTCGCGGCGATGATCATGTCGCAATCGCGCGCCCCGGCGGCGTCGAGGATGTCGGGATAGCTCGCGAAGCCGGTCAGACCCTTCACGTCGAGGGTTTCGGTCGCGCGTCGGACGAGGTCCGGATTGTTATCGACGACCGTGACGTCGTTGCGCTCGCCGGCGAGGTGACGGGCAATCTGCCAGCCCACCTGCCCCGCGCCGCAGATGATCACTCTCATCGGTCAACTCCGCTGATCCCGGACCCATCCTAGCTGACAGAGGCCGCCGGGGCCGTCAATGCCGCGCCCGCACCTGCCCCGAGGGCAATCCGGGCCGCGGGCTCAGGCGTCCTCGTCCTCGCTGTCGGCGATCTGCGCCACGCGGCCGCCGGACTTGGCCGAGGTGACGACCCCCAGCGACTTCAGCTTGCGGTGCAGCGCCGAGCGTTCCATGCCGACGAAGCTGGCGGTGCGGGAAATGTTGCCGCCGAAGCGGTTGATCTGGGTCATCAGGTATTCGCGCTCGAAAAGCTCGCGTGCCTCGCGCAGCGGC
Source organism: Alphaproteobacteria bacterium (assembly GCA_030425945.1). GTDB lineage: Bacteria > Pseudomonadota > Alphaproteobacteria > Rhodobacterales > Rhodobacteraceae > Dinoroseobacter. The sequence goes on from JAUHZL010000150.1 coordinate 3,296, forward strand.
AGCGCGGCCAGTGCCCCGGTCACGAGGGCGGGCCCGTTCTCGCCCGCGGCCTCCGCCGTGCTCGGCAGTTCCGAGGCGCCGATCTCGCCCTGGTCGGCGCCGAGGATCAGCACCCGCTCGATCACGTTCTTCAACTGGCGGATGTTGCCGGGCCAGTCCATCGTCTGCAGGAGCGCCATCGCCTCGTCCGAGAGCGGGCGCTTGGGCAGGCCCTGCGACTGGTTCAGCAGGCCGACGAAATGCTGGGCCAGCAGCGGGATATCCTCGCGCCGGTCGGCCAGCCCCGGCACCGACATCGGCACCACGTTCAGTCGGTGGAACAGCTCCTGCCGGAAGCGGCCGGCGGCGATCTCGGCGGTCAGGTCGCGCGTCGTCGAGGACATCACCCGCACGTCGACCTGGATCTGGCTGGTCCCGCCCACGCGGGTGAAGCGCTGGTCCACCAGCACGCGCAGCAGTTTCGACTGGGTGCCGACCGGCATGTCGGCCACCTCGTCGAGGTAGAGAATACCGCCGTTGGCCTGCTCCAGCAGACCCTCCTCGATGCTGCGGTCCGGGCGCTCGCGGCCGAAGAGCACCTCTTCCATGCGGTCGGGCGCGATGGTGGCCGACGAGACGGTCACGAAGGGCTGCTCGGCCCGGTCCGAGTTGGCGTGGATGTAGCGGGCCGCCAGTTCCTTGCCCGACCCCGCCGGTCCGGTCAGCATGACCCGCCCGTTCGACCGCGTGACCTTGTCGAGCTGAGCGCGCAATTGCCGGAAGGCGGCGGATTGGCCGATCATCTCGCCGTGATCCGTGCCGCGCCGCTTGAGCGCGACGTTCTCGCGGCGCAGCTTGGCGGCCTCCATGGCGCGGCGGATCACCACCAGAAGCTGGTCGATGTTGAACGGCTTCTCGATGAAGTCGTAGGCGCCCTGCTTGATCGCGGCGACCGCGATCTCGATGTTGCCATGCCCCGAAATGATGACGATAGGGATCTCGGGCCGCTCGCGCTTGACGGTCTTCAGGATGTCGATCCCGTCCATCGCGCTGTCTTTCAGCCAGATGTCGAGGATCATCATGCCGGGCGGCTGGCGGGTGATCTCGGCCATGCAGGCTTCCGAGTTTGCCGCGGTCCGCGTGGCATAGCCCTCGTCCCGCAGGATGTCCGCGATCAGGACCCGAATGTCCTTTTCGTCATCAACGATCAGAATGTCACTCATGGCACGGCAATCCTCGGAAATAGTCAGGCGGCGACCCGGCTCGACGGGCCCAGGGGCAGGACGATGACGGCCTTGGCCCCGGAATGCGCGCCGTCCGCGAAGGGCTCGGCCGCCTCCAGGCGCATCGCGCCGTCATGTTCCTCGATGATCTTGCGCACGATGGGCAGGCCGAGGCCGGTCCCCTTGTCGCGCGTGGTGACGTAGGGCTCGAACAGCCGCGAGACATCGTCGGGCAGGCCGATCCCGTTGTCGGCGATCCCGATCTCGACGTGATCCTCCGCCACCGTGGCGGTGACCCGGATCTCGCCCCGGAACCCCTCGGGCGCGCCGCGCTCGGTCAGGCTTTCGATGGCCTCGCCCGCGTTCTTGATCAGGTTGACGATCGCCTGCGAGACGAGCGTCGGGTCGATGTCGAGCGGCAGCGCCTCCTTCGGCAGGCTGGCGGTGATCGTCAGGTCCGGGAAGGCCGATTGTTGCAGAAGGACCGCATCGCGCAAGAGCGCCGTCATGTCCGCGTTGCGGCGCTCGGGCTCGGGCATCCGCGCGAACTTGGAGAACTCGTCCACGATCCGGCGCAGGTCGCCGGTCTGGCGCACGATCACCCCGGTCAGTTCGCCCAGCGACTCGGCCTCGTCGCCGACCAGCGGGCTGAACTTGCGGCGCAGGCGCTCGGCCGACAGCTGGATCGGGGTCAGCGGGTTCTTGATTTCATGGGCGATGCGCCGGGCCACGTCGCCCCAGGCCGCCATCCGCTGCGCGCTGACGAGGTCGGTGACATCGTCGAAGGCGATCACGGTGCCCTCGCTGACCCCGTCGCCGGTTTCCCGCCGGGCGAGCCGCACCAGCAGGGTTTCGGTGCGCCCGCGCCGGGTCAGCCGCAACTGTTCCTGCGCCACGCTGCGCCGCCCCTCGGGCAGTTCGGCCACCAGCGCGCCCAGTTCCGGGGCAAGCTCGATCAGCGGGCGTCCGTGCACCTCGGCCTCGCCGAGATCGAGCAGGGTCCGGGCGGAGCGGTTGACGAAATCGACACGTCCGTCGGCGTCGAGGCCCATCACCCCCGCGGTGACCGAGCCCAGAACCGAGTCGAAGAGGCGGCGCCGCGCCTCGATCTGTTCGGTGTTCTCCAGCAGGGCCTCGCGCTGCGCCTTCAGCTGTGTCGTCATCTGGTTGAAAGACCGGCCGAGCATGGCGATCTCGTCGTCGCCCTCCGACACCGGCACCTTGGCCTCGAAATCGCCGGAGCCGACCCGCTGTGCCGCCCCGGCCAGCTGTCCGACCGGCCGCGACAGCCGTTCGGCGAACCACAGGCCCAGCCAGATCGCCGCGAGGATCAGGATGACCGCGAAGGCCAGGTAGAGCAGGCCGAACTCGAATAGCAGACGCCCGCGTTCGGATTCGAGCTGCTGGTACAGCTTCACCGTCTCCTGCGTCTCATCGAGCAGGTTCAGAATCTTCCCGTCCACCTCGCGGCTGACATAGAGGAACCGGTCCACGAACCCGTCGAGCCGCGCCAGCGCGCGAAACTCACTGTTCGGCCAGTCCTCGATGATGATCGGCTCGTTCGAACTGCGCGCGCGCTCGATATCCTCGGGGCTGGGCGTCTCGAAGTTGAAGAGGTAGCTGCGCTCGCCCCGCACCCGCAGGGTTCCGGTGCCGTCGATGACATAGGCCTCGCGCAGGCCGCGCTGGATCTGGCCCTGCGCCTGCGACAGGATCTGGCGCAACTCGCCGTCGCCGAGGAAGCTGCTCTGGCGCTTGGCCTGCGCGATGGCCCCGGCGAGGGAGGCGGTGTCGTCGCGTAGGTTGCTGCGCTTCTCGTCCTCGTAGGCCTCGGCAGCGGCCAGCGACGAGCCCAGAACCCGCTGCACCCGGTCCGAGAACCATCCCTCGAGACCGAAGTTCACCGTCAGCGTGGCGAAGACGGCCACCAGCACGGTCGGGATCAGCGCGACCAGCGCGAACACGCCGGTCAGCCGCAGGTGCAGGCGCGACCCCGCCGACCGGGCCCGGCGCGCGGCCACCATCTGCGCCACGCGCTGCAGCACGAGTGTCGCGATTCCAAGAACATAGACAAGATCGGCCAGGATCACCGCGCGCAGGGTGATCGTGCCGGAGCCCTGGTCGAGGGGGCCGAGCACAAGGAAGGTCGCCAGCGCCAGAACCGGCCCCAGCGCGACGAGCGCGAAGGTGGCGATTCCGGTCAGACGGCTGGCATTGGGCGACCCGAACAGGCCTGCGCCAAGGGAGCGGACAGACACGCTGCGCACTGCAGGGTCCTCGTCATCTGAAGTGGGCCGTGTCGCTTTCGCAACGGTTCTGTTGCGGTGTTACATCAACCGGCGACGGCGTGTCACCTGAATATCGAGGTCGGTAATCTTCTTTCGCAGCGTATTCCGGTTGATCCCCAGCAGGTCCGCGCATTTCGCCTGGTTTCCCCCGGTGGCATCGAGGGCGATCTCGATCAGGGGCGTTTCCACCTCGCGAAGGATACGCTGATAAAGGCCGGGGGGCGGCAGCACACCGCCGTGCAGATCGAAATACCGGCGCAGGTGCTTCTCGACCGACGCCGACAACTGGTCGGTCTCGCCCCCGCCCATCAGGGGCTCGATCGCGGGCTGCGAGCCGAGCACGGCCTCGACCTCGGCCCGGCTGATCTCGGCCTCGGGCGAGGTCACGACGAGGCGCTTCATCGCGTTTTCCAACTGCCGCACGTTG
>JAUHZL010000151.1 GCA_030425945.1 Alphaproteobacteria bacterium
GACCTGCGTGATGTCGCACCGCTCGGGCGAGACCGAGGACGCGACCATCGCCGATCTCGCGGTCGCCACCAACTGCGGCCAGATCAAGACCGGCTCGCTGGCCCGCTCGGACCGGCTGGCAAAGTACAACCAGCTGATCCGGATCGAGGAAATGCTGGGCGAGACCGCTGTCTTCGCCGGGCGCAGCATCCTGCGCTGACCCCGGGTCGCGCGCCGGGCGTCCGCGCCGGGCCGTGAGTATTTTTGCCAAGAAGAAGAAGGGCGGTCCGGGAACGGGCCGCCCTTCTTGCTGTCAGGTGCCGCAGAAGGTGGCATGCACCGCCTCGTGCGCGGCGGCGGGGCGCATCAGCCCGGGGGCGTCGGCGGGTTCGGTGAAGGGGGTGGCCAGCGCGTGGCCGAGCCGCTCGAACGGGGTCAGGTCCCCGGCGACGGCGGCCTGGATCGCCTCCTCCACCCGGTGATTGCGCGGGATGACCGCCGGGTTGGCGGCCGCGCTGCGGGCGGCGGCCTCCGGCCCGGCATGGGCCTGCCAGCGCGCGTCCCAGGCGTCGAAGCCCGCCGGGTCGGCGAAGAGGGCGCGCGCTTCGCCCTGCGCGAGCCCGCGGAAGGTCAGCGTGAAATCGGTGCCCGCCGCCGCCATCAGCTCGAGCAGCTCGGTCGCGAGGGCCGCGGTCGTGTCGTCCGGGGCCGCGACGCCCAGCTTGGCGCCGAAGACCTGCGTCCAGGCCGCCTCGTAGGCCGGGCGGTAGCCGTCGACGGCCTCGGTCGCGATCTCGACCGCGCGCGCCTCGTCGGCGTCGATCAGCGGCAGGAGCGCGCTGGCCAATTGCGCGAGGTTCCAGATCCCGATCTGCGGCTGGTTGGCATAGGCGTAGCGGCCGTAGTGGTCGATCGAGGAATAGACGGTGCCCGGGGCGTAGGCCTCCATGAAGGCGCAGGGGCCATAGTCGATGGTCTCGCCCGAGAGCGTCATGTTGTCGGTGTTCATCACCCCGTGGATGAAGCCGAGGCCCATCCACCGCGCGATCAGCCGCGCCTGCGCCGCGATCACCGAGCGCAGCAGGTCAAGCGCGGTCTCGCCCTCCGGGTAGTGGCGGGCGAGCGTGTAGTCGGTCAGGGTCCGAAGGGCGGCGGTGTCGCCGCGCGCGGCGAAGTACTGGAAGGTGCCGACGCGGATGTGGCTGGCGGCGACGCGGGTCAGCACGGCCCCGGGCAGCGGCGCATCGCGCAGGACGGTCTCGCCGGTGGCGACCGCCGCCAGCGCGCGGGTGGTCGGCACGCCGAGCGCGTGCATCGCCTCCGAGACGAGGTATTCGCGGATCACCGGTCCGAGCCACGCGCGCCCGTCGCCCATCCGCGAATAGGGGGTCGGGCCCGCCCCCTTCAGCTGGATGTCGCGGCGCTGTCCGCTCCGGTCGGTCACCTCGCCCAGCAGCAGCGCGCGCCCGTCGCCGAGGCGCGGCGACCAGCCGCCGAACTGGTGCCCGGCATAGACCTGCGCCAGCGGCTCGGCGCCCCCGGGCAGCGCATTGCCGGAAAAGACCTCGGCGATCCCGGCGTCGTTGTCGGGCAGGGTCAGGCCGAGCTCGTCCGCCAGCCGCCGGTTCACCGCCAGCAGGCGGGGCGCGCGCACCGGGGTGGGGCCGAGACGGGTGAAAAACCCCTCCGGCAGGCGGGCATAGGTGTTGTCGAAGGGAAACGCGACGGTCATCGGCGGGCCTTTCTCTAATGTCTCCGAGGTAGGCCCGGCAGGCCCCGATGGGAAGCCCCCGGGTTGAACGCGGCGCGCGAGGGCATAGGTGGACCTCCTTGTGACGCAACACGGAGGGCATGAGAATGACTGCCACGACCCGGGTCGCGATGACGTTGCGCGACCGCCCCGAGTTCGCCTCGAAACCGAAACCCCTGACCTTCCCGCCGGAAGCGACCGTCCAGGAGGCCGTCGCCGCGATGACCGAACGCGGCTACGGCTCGGTCATCGTCACCGACGCGGACGACCGCGTGACCGGGGTAGTGACCGAGCGCGACATCATGACGAAGCTGGTACGCGCGGGCGACGACCCGGCCGAGACACCCCTGTCCGCGATCATGACCCGCGAGCCGCGCCTCGCCCGCGAGACCGACGACGTGGTGGACTGGCTGCGGATCATGTCGAACGAGCGCTTCCGCCGCCTGCCGGTCGTCGATGCCGAGGGCCGGATCAAGGCGGTCTTCACGCAGGGCGATTTCGTCAGCTACACGTGGCCAGACCTGCTCTACCAGGCCGGGCAGATGGCCAAGGCGAGCGTGCTGCGCCAGTGGCACCTGTGGCTGGTGGGCGGCGGGATCGCGCTCTACTCGATCCTGATGATCTTCGTGGTGGCGGGGCTGGCCTGACGCCCCGGCTTGCGCCGGCTCAGAGCCGCGCGATCCGCTCGGTCAGCAGGCCGAAGAACCCCTCGGCATCGATGTCGCCCATGAACATCGCGTTCGGCGCCCGCCCCGAGACCCGCCACCAGTCCGCGACCGTCATCCCGGTGGTGTAGGTCCCGGTCAGTTCGATCTCGACGTTGATGTGGCGCCCTTGGAAGAGCTCCGGCCGGATAAGGTAGGCGATCACGCAGGGATCGTGCAGCGGCGCACCGGCGGAGCCGTATTTCTCCTTGTCGAAGCGCTCGAAGAAATCCGTCCACTCGGCGACCATCCGCCCGGGCTCGGTGCCCATGTCGCGGAAGCCCTGGACATGCGGCGCGGTGGTCAGCGCCTTGTGGGTGACGTCGAGCGGCATCACCACCAGCGGCACGCCCGCCCGAAACACGATATCGGCGGCCTCGGGATCGACGAAGATGTTGAACTCGGCCGCCGGGGTGATGTTGCCGACCTCGAAATAGGCGCCGCCCATCAGGACGATCTCCTGCAGGCGCGGCGCGATGTCGGGCGCGCGCTGCAGGGCCGTCGCGACGTTGGTCAGCGGCCCGAGCGGGCAGAGGGTGATCGTCTTCTCGGGATGGCTGCGCACCGTCTCGATGATGAAGTCGACCGCGTGCTGCGGCTGCAGCGGCATCGTCGGATCGGCGAGTTGCGGCCCGTCGAGACCGGTCTTGCCGTGGACATGCTCGGCGGTGACCAGCTTGCGCGCGAGCGGCGCGTCGCAGCCCGCGAAGACCCGGGTGTCGGGCTTGCCGGCCAGCTCGCAGACGATGCGGGCGTTCTTCTCGGTCAGGGGCAGCGGCACGTTGCCCGCGACCGCGGTGATGCCGAGCACCTCGACGTCTTCGGGCGAGGCGAGGGCGAGCAGGATGGCGACCGCGTCGTCCTGCCCCGGATCGGTGTCGATGATGATCTTGCGCGTCATGGGCCGAGAGTGGCGTCCCGCGCGGCGGCGCGCAAGGGGGCGTGTTGGGCGGCGGGGGCCGGGGCGGTGGGCGGTCGGGTGGCGGGGGCGGCCGTTTTCGCGGGCCTCATAATGTTATGAAGCGATATTATTATCTTAAGAGGGTTTTCCACCACATCTGGTAGCCGGTTTCTAATTTTCTTAGGCTTTTGCTGGGGCGGGGGCCGGGGCGGACCGGCTCCAGAATGGCGCGAGCGAGGAACCCATCCGACCCCCTCACCCCGCCGCAATGACCCCGAGCGCCGCCTCGCCGTGCCCTCAGACCTGGCCGCTCCGCGCGGCCTCCAGCAGCTGCGGCAGCACCGACTTGAACCGGAAGAACCCGGCCGAGGCCTGCGGCCAGGCCAGCCGGTCATGGCGGCGCAGGCACTCTGCCACCCGCAGACCCCGCGCCCCGGCTGCCGCGCGCAGGGCGTCGACGCGCGGGCGCATCGGTCCTTGCGGCACGAAGGCGGTCACGATCTGCGTCGCCCCGGCGGCCTCAGCGGCCTCCAAAAGGACGCCCGCGTCGTCGGCCTGCACCTCGGGACCGGCGGCAGCGCCGAGGCGCGCTAGCGCGTCGCGGCCCGCAGCCTGCGTGAAGGACCGGACGGCCGCCGAGACGGCGAGGGGCGAGCGGTCCTCCGCCGCGGTCCAGAGTGCCGCGCCGCGCCAGTCCCGGACCTGCGGCAGCAGCCAGCCCGGGCAGAGGTCGTCCTCGGTCACCAGCAGCAGCGACGGGGCGTTGGGATCGGGCCGCTCGCCCTCGGGCACCGGGCCGAGGGGCGGGTTGGCGAAGCCCTCGACCGGGGCACAGACCGGGGCAAGGCCGCGCGGGGCGAAGCGGCCCTCGGTGTAGCGGGCGATGTTGTCGGCGGTCGCGGCATAGGTCTTGCCGGGCGTGTGCAGGCCCGCGACCCAGCGCCAGCCCAGCGTGTTCGACGCCGGGTCGCCGTCCAGCAGGTGGCGCAGGAACAGGTCCGCGCCCAGTTCCCACGGCAGCCGGAGCGTGAATATCCAGATCGAGGCGACCCACATCCGCGCGTGGTTGTGCAGGTAGCCGGTGGCGGTCAGTTCGCCGATCCAGGCGTCGAAAGCGTCGATGCCGGTCTCGCCCCGGCAGGCGGCTTCCCAGTCGGCGCGCAGGCCCGCCTCGGTCGCCAGCCGGTCGCGGGCGCGGGCCAGCCCGGCGCGGTAGCCCTGCCAGACCGACGGCCGCCGTTCCAGCCAGCCCTTCCAGTAGCTGCGCCAGATCACTTCCAGCAGGAATTTCTCGGCGCTGTCGGGGCTGTGGCGGGCGGTGACGGCGGACAGTACCTCGGCCTCGGTGATCATCCGGTGCCGCAGGTAGGGCGACAGGCCCGAGACATGGGGATGCCCGGCCCCCGGCAGATCGAAGTTGCGCAGGCGGGCATAGTCGCGCCCCGCCCTCGGCAGGAAGGCGGCGAGGCGGGCGAGGCCCTCGGTGCGGGTCGGGGGGAAGCGGTCGTCGGTCATCGCGGCGGAGATGGCGCGCGCCGGGGGCAGGTCAAGACGGGACGCAGGGGGCGTGCGCTCAGTCGATGATCACCGCCAGCGGCTCGGGCGGGCCGACGTCCGGGGCAGGCGGGTCGGCGCCGGACGGCGCGCGCGCCGGTTCGAAGCCCGCGGCCTGCGTGGCGGTGATGCGCGGGCCGCCGGGGGGCGGCGGGGCGGTTCCGGTCAGCCGCACGGCGCGCAGGCCGCGCACCTGCCCCAGCCGCCCGGCCGCGACGGCGGCCCGTCCGGGCGGGCGCAGGGCCACGGTGCCGAGGCTGTCGCCCGGCAGGGCGATCTGCATGCCGGGGCGCAGGGCGCGCAGGCGGGCCAGCGGCAGGGTGATCCGGCAGAGCTCGGCCTCCAGCCCCGCGGGGCAGTCGAGCACCGTCCCCCGGAACGCCTCCGCCCAGTCCTCGGGCCGGGTCACGGGGTCGGCCGGGGGCAAGGGTTTCGGCAGCGCCAGCCGCAGCCGCCCCTCCGTGCGTCCCGCGATGTCGAGGTCGAGCAGGAAGACCCGGTAGAGGCCCTGCGGCAGGGCGAGGACCGCCGCGCGCAGGGCGACGGCGGGCGGGCCGCAGTGCAGCGGTTGCGGCAGGACGGCGGCGGCCGCGGGGCCGAGGGCGGCGTGCCAGCCCGCGAGCAGGTCGTCGAGATAGGGCCGGGCGAGGGCGGCCTCCACCGGGGTGGCGGGGTCTTGCCGGGGCGGCGTCCGCGCGCGGGTGTCGAGGCCGCTCACCCCCACGGTTCGCAGCAGCGCGATGGCCGCCACCGCGCCCGCGTCGAGCGCGGCGAGGCCCGGCCCCGCGCCGCCGTCGAGCCGTAGCACCAGCGCGCTGCCCGCCAAGAGCGCCTCCAGCGCCTCGGGCCGGTCGGCGCGGTCCTCGTCGAGGCCGGTCGCGGTGATGTCGCAGGCCAGCACGCGGCGTCCGGCGCGGGCGGCGGCCAGCCGCAGTGTCCGGCCCTCCGGCGCGCCCGCCTCGGCGCCGGCGTGACGCGCGGCCTGCAGCTTGCGGGCCAGGGCCGATCCGGGGGCTGCGGTCATGTCCTCGTCTCCCGATGGGGTCGGGGCCGAGACTGGAGAGGCCGGGTTGAGAAAGCGTTGACGCGCGGGGCGTCAGGCGACGGCGGCCCGGGCGCGGCGGGGATCGGGCGCGTCCGGCTGCGACAGGCGGCGCGGGAAGCGCAGGCGGAAGGCGGCGCCTTCGGCCTCCGGCAGATAGGCGATCGAGCCGCCGAGCCGGTCCATGATCTCGCGGCAGATCGCGAGGCCGAGGCCCGCGCCGCCCGCCCCGGAGGTGGTTTCCATCCGGGCGAACTTCTCGAAGATCAGGCCTTGTCCCGCGACCGGGATGCCCGAGCCGTTGTCGAAGAAGTCGACCTCGACCGTCTCGCCGTCGAGCCGCGCCGCGATGCGCAGCACCGGGCGGTCGGCGTCGCAGTACTTGGCGGCGTTCGAGATCAGGTTGATGAAGACCTGGCTCAGCCGCCCGGTGTCGGTGTCGACCTCGATCGCCTCGCCCGCCTCGTCGCGGCGCAGCACCAGCGCGCCTTCGCCCGCGGCACTGGCCGCCGCCACCGCCCGGTCGAGCACCGCCGACAGCCGCTCGACCTGCGGGTTCAGCACGACCTGGCCGTTCTCCAGCACGCTGAGGTCGAGCAGGTCGTCGAGCAGGCGCGTGAGGCGGATCGACTCGTCCTGGATGATCCGCGAATAGCGCTCGGTCTCGGTCTGGCTGAGGCCGCCCGCCAGCAGGATCTCGGAGAAGGCGCGGATCGAGGTCATCGGGGTCCGCAGCTCGTGGCTGATCTGGCTGAGGAAGGCGTCCTTCTGGATCGAGAGCTGGGTGAGCTTGTCGTTGGCGCGGCGCAGCTCCTGCGCGGTGGCTTCCAGTTCGGCGGATTTCGCCTCGAGCTGGGTCGAGTATTCCATGATCTGGGCGGTCTCGTCGGCCACCGCCATCAGGTCGGAGACCGAGATCGACGCGCCGCCGTGGACCTGCGCGATCATCGCGTGGGCGGTGCCCGCGCCGACCGAGCCCGCGAGAACGCGCTCAAGTTCGGTCAGGAACTCGGGTGTCGGGTCGGGCAGGTAGCCGAGCTTGCCCTGCCGCCGCGCCGCGGCGGAGAAGAAGCCGGTGGCTTCTTCCGCGCCGAGGATGCGCTGGGTCATCACCAGCAGGTCCTCGGCCTCGGCGCGCCCGCCGGACCAGACGCGCGGGATCGACGAGCGGTCGAAGACGTTGACGAACTCGGCGCCCTGCAGCCGTTCCATCGGGGTCGGGAAGGTGGCGAGCGAGACCGACAGGAAGAGCCCGGTGTTGATCACCAGCGACCA
>JAUHZL010000152.1 GCA_030425945.1 Alphaproteobacteria bacterium
CCTGTCCCACGTGCCCCGGATCCGCACGGTGATGCGCGCTGTCCGAAAGGCGTTGCGTGACCGCCGCGACTGGCTGCTGACCGGGGACGACGCTCCCTAGCGGCCGCGCCAGATCCAGCCGCCGCCGAGGATGCGCGTGTCGCCGTCCGCGTGACCGGGCGCGTAGAACACGCAGGCCTGCCCGGGCGAAACGCCGTCCTCCGGTGTCAGCAGCGTGACCTCGGCTTCGGTGTCCGACAGCGGCCGGATCAGTGCCGGGCGCGGCGGCCGGGTCGATCGGATGCGCACGCTGACCTCCCACTCCGGGCGGCTGGTCAGGGGGGCATCGCCGAGCCAGTTGATCTCGCGCACCGGGACGGTCCGTGTCGCCAGCGCCTCGCGCGGGCCGACGACGACCTGGCGCGCGACCGGGTCGAGCCGCACGACGTAGAGCGGGTCGCTGAGCCCGCCGATCCCAAGGCCGCGGCGCTGGCCGATCGTGTAATGGATGACGCCGGTGTGGTGCCCCAATACGCGCCCGTCCAGGTGCACGATTTCGCCCGGCTCGCCGGCGCCCGGCCGCAGCTTCTCGATCACCGACGCGTAGTTGCCGTTCGGCACGAAGCAGATGTCCTGGCTGTCCGGCTTGTCCGCGACCGACAGGCCGTATTTCTTCGCCAGCTCACGGGTTTCCGCCTTGGACTTCAGGTGACCCAGGGGGAAGCGCAGGTAGTCGAGCTGCTCGGGTGTCGTCGAGAACAGGAAGTAGCTCTGGTCGCGCGCGGGGTCGGCGGCGCAATGCAGTTCCGGCCCGTTCACGCCCATCGCGCGGCGGATGTAATGCCCGGTCGCCATGCAGTCGGCGTCGAGGTCGCGGGCGGTTTCCAGCAGGTCCTTGAACTTGACCCGCTCGTTGCAGCGGATGCACGGCACCGGCGTCGCCCCGGCGAGGTAGCTCTCGGCGAATTCTTCCATCACCGCTTCGCGGAAGGTGTTCTCGTAATCGAGGACGTAATGCGGGAAGCCCATCGCCTCGGCCACGCGGCGGGCATCGTGGATGTCCCGTCCGGCACAGCAGGCGCCTTTCTTGGCCAGCGCGGCCCCGTGGTCGTAAAGCTGCAAGGTCACGCCGACGACGTCGTAGCCTTCCTCGGCCAGCATGGCCGCGACCACCGACGAGTCGACGCCGCCCGACATGGCCACGACCACCCGCGTTTCGGCGGGCGGCTTGGCGAAGCCGAGCGAATTGAGCGGCGTGTCCGCGTCGCGGGGCATGAAGGTCTCTCCTGTCGGGCTGTCCGTCGCAATATAGGAAAATGCAAGATACTCACAAGTCCGGGCGCCGCCCGATTTCACGGCTCGTTAAGGCGGCGGCGGCAGGGTCACGCCACCCGGAACGAAGGACAATCCCGATGTATCTCAAGCGTGGCCGGGGTCCCGCCGTGGTGACCCTGCCGAACGGGCAGGTCATGAGCCGCTCGGACCTGCCGGACCCCGACACGAAGCGCTGGGTCGCCAGCCGCAAGGCGGCCGTCGCGAGGGGCGTGCTCTACGGCCTGATGTCGGTCGAGGACGCCTGCACGACCTATGGCCTGTCGAGCGAGGAACTCGCCAGCTGGACCCGCGCGGTGGAAGTGCACGGCGACGCGGCCCTCAGGGCGACGCGGCTGCGGCTTTACCGCCCGGCCGGCGGGTCGTGATGGGGGTTGTGAGGATGGACAACCCAAGGTTGTATCTGCTACGGTCGATGCGGTGGTAACGAGCGATTAACCTTTCCCGCCCACCTTCGGGCACAGTGGTTCCAGAACCGGAGGCCCCGGCCATGCGCGTCCTCATGATCGAAGACGATCCGACATCCGCCAAGAGCATCGAACTGATGCTCACGCACGCGAACCTGAACGTCTACGGGACCGACACCGGGGAAGAGGGGATAGATCTGGCCAAGGTCTATGACTACGACCTGATCCTGCTCGACCTCAATCTGCCGGACATGACGGGCTACGATGTCCTGCGCCAGATCCGGCTGGCCCGGATCGACACGCCGATCCTGATCCTGACCGGGGCGGACGACACCGACAGCAAGCTGAAGGGGTTCGGCTCCGGGGCCGACGACTATCTGACCAAGCCCTTCAACCGCGAGGAACTGATCGCGCGGATCCACGCCATCATCCGCCGGTCCAAGGGCCATGCGCAGGCGGTGATCCATACAGGGCGGGTGGCGGTCAACCTGGACGCCAAGACGGTCGACGTGGACGGCGCCGCGGTGCACCTGACCGGCAAGGAATACCAGATGCTGGAACTGCTGAGCCTGCGCAAGGGCACTACCCTGACCAAGGAGATGTTCCTGAACCACCTCTACGGCGGGATGGACGAGCCGGAACTGAAGATCATCGACGTCTTCATCTGCAAGCTGCGCAAGAAACTCGCGCAGGCGACCGGGGGCGAAAGCTACATCGAAACCGTCTGGGGGCGCGGCTACGTCCTGCGCGACCCCAAGCGGGACGCGGCCCCCGAGCGCGCCTACGCCACGGGCTGAGCCGCCGACTGGACGAGGCCCCGCGCCGCGCCTATCACCTGTGGCAAAGACAGGGGGCGCAGAGAATGGCAAGCACCACGTCCGGGATCGATCCCGAGGCCCTGACCGACGCCGAGGCCCGGCAGGAACTGGCGCGGCTGGCCGATGTCCTGGGGCAGGCGAACGCCGCCTATCACCGCGACGACGCCCCGGTGATGAGCGACGCGGAGTTCGATGCGCTCAAGCGGCGCAACGCTGCGATCGAGGCCCGCTTTCCCGACCTCAAGCGCGCCGACAGTCCCAGCGACCAGGTCGGCGCGATGCCTGCCGACGGTTTCGCCAAGGTCACCCATGCCCAGCGGATGATGTCGCTGGCCAATGCCTTTGACGCCGACGACATCCGCGAGTTCGACGACCGGATCCGCAAGTTCCTCGGCCTCGGGCCCGAGGCGCCGCTGGCCTATACCGCCGAGCCCAAGATCGACGGTCTGTCCCTGTCGCTGCGCTACGAGGACGGGCAGCTGGTGCAGGCCGCCACGCGGGGCGACGGCGAGACCGGCGAGAACGTCACCGCCAACGCCCGGACGATTGACGATATCCCACAATCTCTGACTGGCGCGCCCGCGGTTCTCGAAGTGCGCGGCGAAGTCTACATGCACCATGACGACTTCGAGGCGCTGAATGCCCGGCAGGCGGCGATCGGCGGCAAGACCTTCGCCAATCCGCGCAACGCGGCCGCCGGGTCGCTGCGGCAACTGGATGCCGCGATCACCCGGTCGCGCCCGTTGCGCTTCTTCGCCTATGGCTGGGGCGTGCTGTCCGAGCCGCTGGCCGAAACCCAGCACGGGGCGCTCGACCGCCTCGGCGCGCTCGGCTTCCAGGTCAACCCGCTGACCCGGCGCTGCGACGGCCCTTCGGACCTGCTGGACCAGTATGCCGCGATCGAGCAGCAGCGCGCGACGCTGGGCTATGACATCGACGGCGTGGTCTACAAGGTCGACGATCTCGGGTTGCAGGGGCGTCTCGGCTTCCGCTCGACCACGCCCCGCTGGGCCATCGCGCACAAGTTCGCCGCCGAGCTGGCCTGGACCCGGCTGGACCGGATCGAGATCCAGGTCGGGCGCACCGGCGCGCTCAGCCCGGTGGCGCGTCTCAGCCCGGTGACGGTCGGCGGCGTGGTGGTGTCGAACGCCACCCTGCACAACGAGGATTACATCGCCGGGCGCGACGCCAAGGGCGCGCCGATCCGGGAGGGGCGCGACATCCGCGAGGGCGATTGGGTCCAGGTCTATCGCGCGGGGGACGTGATCCCGAAGATCGCCGACGTGGACCTGTCGAAACGGCCCGCGGACGCGGTGCCCTTCATCTTTCCCGAGACCTGCCCGGAATGCGGCTCGCCCGCGCTGCGGGAACCGGGCGACTCGGTGCGGCGCTGTTCGGGCGGGCTGATCTGCCCGGCGCAGGCGGTCGAGAAGCTGAAGCACTTCGTCTCGCGCGCGGCCTTCGACATCGAGGGGCTGGGCGCGAAGCAAGTCGAGCAGTTCCACAAGGACGGCTGGATCGCCGAACCGGCGGACATCTTCACCCTGCAGGCGCGCTACGGCAGCGGCATGCAGCAGTTGAAGAACCGCGAGGGCTGGGGCGAGAAAAGCGCGAACAACCTGTTCCAGGCCATCGAGGAAAAGCGCGAAATCGCCTTCGAGCGCGCGCTCTTCGCACTCGGGATCCGGCACATGGGCGAAGTGGCCTCGGCGACGCTGGCGCGCGCCTTCGGCACCTGGGAGGCGATGACCGACACGCTCGACCGCGCCGCGGCGGGCGAGGACGCGGCGCTGGCGGTCCTCCTCGATATCGACGGCGTCGGCATTGTCATGGCCGAGGCCCTGATCGCCGCGTTCCGGCCCGATGCCCCCGAACGCGCCTCGATCGACCGGCTGCTGGGCCAGATCACCGTCATTCCCGCCGAACGCCGCGGCGCGGTCGACAGCCCCGTGGCGGGCAAGACCGTGGTCTTTACCGGCACGCTCGAGACCATGACCCGGGCCGAAGCCAAGGCGCGGGCCGAGGCGCTGGGGGCCAAGGTCGCGGGGTCCGTGTCGGCACGCACCGACCTGGTCATCGCCGGGCCCGGCGCGGGCTCGAAGGCCGACAAGGCGCGGGCGCTCGGGGTCGAGATCGTGGACGAGGCGGGCTGGCGCGCCCTCGTCGGGGACTGATCCGATGGCGGACCGCCCCGCCATGCTCTTCCCGCTGTTCGCCGGGCTCGAAACCCTGCCCGGGGTCGGTCCGCGCACCGCGCGGGCAATGGAGGCGCTGGCCGTCACCCGGCCGCGCGATCTGCTCTACACCCTGCCTGCGGGCGGGATCCTGCGCGTCCCGGTCGAGACCGTGCTCGGGGCAGACCTCCCGGGCGTGCTGACCGTGACGGTCCGGGTCGGGCGGCACCTGAAGCCCGCGGCCAAGGGGCGCCCTTACCGAGTCGAGGTCGAGGACGCCAAGACCCGGTTCTACCTCGTCTTTTTCCATGCGCGGGGGGATTATCTGGAGAAGCTGCTGCCCACCGGGGCCACGCGGATCGTGTCCGGCAAGGCCGAGCTCTACGATGGCATTGTCCAGATCACGCATCCGGACCATGTGTTGCGCCCGGACGAGGCCGATCAGTTGTCGACCTTCGATCCCGTCTATCCCCTGACGGCCGGGGTCACCCAGAAGCTGATGCAGAAGGCCGCGCAGGGGGCTCTGGCGCGCGCGCCCGGACTGTCGGAGTGGATCGACCCGGACCTGGTGGCGCGCGAGGGTTGGCCCGACTGGCGCACCGCGCTGGCCGAGGCGCATCGCCCGGAGAGCGCCCGTGACCTGGCCCCCGAGGCCCCCGCACGGCGGCGGCTGGCCTATGACGAGGTCTTCGCCCACCAGATGACGCTGGCGCTGGCCCGCGCCTCGCGCCGCCGCGCCCCGGGCCGCGAAACGACGGGGGACGGACACCTGCGCCGGGCCGTCGAGGCCGCGTTGCCCTATACCCCAACCGGGGCCCAGACCCGCGTGCTGCGCGAGATCGCCGCCGACATGGCCGCGCCGCACAGGATGAACCGCTTGCTGCAAGGCGATGTGGGCGCTGGGAAAACCCTCGTCGCGCTGATGGCGATGCTGGTCGCGGTCGAGGCCGGGGGCCAGGCCGTCCTGATGGCCCCGACCGAGGTTCTCGCCCGCCAGCACCATGCCGGCCTCAGCGCGCTGGCCGGTCCCGCCGATGTGCGGATCGCGGTGCTGACGGGACGGGACAAGGGCCGCGCGCGGGCCGACAAGCTGGAGGCGCTGCGCCGGGGCGAGATCGACATCCTGCTGGGCACCCATGCGGTGATCCAGGACGACGTGGTGTTCCATGACCTGCGCCTGGCGGTGATCGACGAGCAGCACCGCTTTGGCGTGCGCGAGCGGATGTCCCTCGGGCGCAAGGGCGACGCGGTCGATGTGCTGGTGATGACGGCAACGCCGATCCCGCGCAGCCTGGCGCTGGCGGGATACGGCGACCTGGACCTGTCGCTCTTGGATGAGAAACCGCCGGGGCGCACGCCGGTGACCACCGCGCTGGTCTCGGCCCAGCGGATCGACGAGCTCGTTGCCCATCTCGGGAAGGCGCTCGACGAGGGGCGCCAGGCCTACTGGGTCTGCCCGCTGGTCGAGGAAAGCGAGACCCTGACCCTGACCGCTGCCGAAGAACGGTTCCGCGCCCTGCGCACCCGGTTTGGCGAGGGCGTCGTCGGGCTGGTGCACGGCCAGATGCCGCCCGCCGACAAGGACGCGGCGATGGCCGATTTCGTGGCGGGTCGCACGCGCCTGCTGGTGGCGACAACGGTGATCGAGGTGGGGGTGGATGTGCCCAACGCGTCGATCATGGTGATCGAGGGGGCGGAGCATTTCGGCCTCGCGCAGTTGCACCAGCTGCGGGGGCGCGTCGGGCGCGGGGCGGCCGCATCGTCCTGCCTGATGCTCTACAGCCCGCCGCTGACCGAGGGGGCCGAGCGCCGCCTGACCCTGATGCGCGAGACCGAGGACGGGTTCCGGATCGCCGAAGCCGACCTCGAGATGCGGGGCGCGGGCGACCTGATCGGGGTCGCGCAAAGTGGCCTGCCGCGGTTCCGCGTCGCCGATCTCGAGCGGCAGGCGGGGCTGATGGACCTCGCCCAAAGCGACGCGCGGGCGCTGCTGGCGCGCGATCCGGCACTTGAAACGCCGCGCGGGGAAGCGGTGCGGATGCTGCTGTGGTTGCTGTCGCAGGACGAGGCGATTCGCCTTCTGGAGGTCGGCTGAGCCGGTCTGTTCTCCGTAGTTCCGCGAATGTTCTAAAATGTTCTTTACAGACAACCCGTGATGTGAGAACAGTATGGCAACACCGGAACACGGAGGATGCCATGACCCGTTTCTTCAAGATGACCCCCGACGCCGCCCATGACTGGGTTCAGGACGCCATCGGTGGCGTTGCCCTCATCGGCGTCGTGTCGCTCCTGTTTTTCGTCCCGGCGGTCTTCTGACGCCGGACCTCGCCCTGCCTGCGGTCTGTTTCGCGCCCGGCCTCCCGTTCCCCCAAACGGCTCCTTCGACACTGTCCCGTTGAAGCTCCGGCCGGGCACACGCCTCGACAGACACGCCACTTGCCGCCGCGTTCCCCCCAAGAGCGCGGCGGCTTTTTCTTTTCGGAAGAT